>JBGVFH010000020.1:0-4424 GCA_045120955.1 Eubacteriales bacterium
ATCTCCCGCAAAGTACACCGTGTCACCGTGCACTCCGCTCGCTCCGCCGATAAAACCGTAATCGTACGGCGGCAGAGATACAGAGCCGTTTGATATCATGCACACACTGATGCCGCATTTTTGATATGCATCGGAGAGGGAAGTGTCAGCCGTAATAACAAGATCATTGCGCACGACAAGTGTTGAACAGGCGGTGTAGCCTTGCTTTACGTTTATTGCGGGTATGCGTTTTTGTCGCATTATGTCGAGCAGAGCGTTGCTTGTGTGCTTTGCGTTTGAAAAAAGCGAGCCGCCGAGCAGTACAGCGTTGTATGCGATATCATGCGGATAACCGCTCTTTATCTCATCATCAGAGAGCACAACGGTCATGCCGCAGGTTTTTTCAAGAGTGTCGAATATATCCCTCGCCTCTCTGTAATACTCTCTGTGTGTGACTATATATTTATTATAATGAAAGAAAAGCATATCGGCATGGGTATCTACGGGGCAGGCAAGCCGTTCAAACGGCGGCAGAGTCAATACACAAAAGCCGAGTGCCTCAAGCCTATTTATACATTCTGTCGGTGCTTTTGATGAGAGGACTGCGTATGTCATGTAATACCTCCTTCAGTTAAAAGAGAAAAGATGCCGCAAGAAATACCGATTTCACTCGGTTCAGTACATTCGTGTGCGGTAGGTAAACCTGCGTATTTTTATGAAAATGAAAAAAGGAGTGCTGAAGCACTCCTTTTGAGCCGTTACTTATGCACGCTCTATTTTACCTGAGCGAAGGCAACGAGAGCAAACGCTCATTGTTGTATGAGAACCGCCTACAACAGCCTTTACCTTTCTAATGTTAGCTTTCCATGTTCTGTTTCCTCTGCGATGAGAGTGGGATACGGTGTTGCCAAATGTAACGCCTTTTCCGCAAATTTCACACTTTGCCATTCCTGACACCTCCTGATCTGAACCCTCACGGGTTGTATGTTTATATTCTTTTATTTTTATATTTTTTAAAGGTTGACTTGCACAAATCAACAAATAGCATTATATCATATAAATTCTGAAAATGCAAGAGGAATTTTAGTTTTTGTCAAAAAAATGTTTTGCTAAGAAAAAATTTAATAGGGTGAAAATACTCTTTAAAGCGTTTTGCTGATGCACTTACTCGGACAAAAGCTCACCTGTGCACATATTACCTTGGTTATCCATTATTTTGACAGTATGTATCTCACCGTGAAGATCACGCTCGCTATGTGCTTTTATCTCGATGAAGTTTGCACTGCGTCCGACGGCATATCCGTCACAATACGTTTCGAACAGAACCTCAACGCACGCACCGACAGGCATACGCTCTGATACGGTCTTTTTCGCAATTTCGTCCCTTACCTTTGACATCTCGCTCACACGGCGGTGCTTTTCAGCCTCGGAAATTTGACCTTCATACGTAGCCGCAGGCGTGTTTTTACGCTTTGAGTACGGGAAGATGTGCATGAACAAAAAGCCTGCCTGCTTTGAAAAATCAATGCTTTGGCGAAATTCATCCTCGCTCTCCCCCGGAAAACCTACCATCATATCCGTTGTGAAGGTCGCATCGGGTATGTGCCGTTTGATCATATTGATCTTGTCAAGCGCCTGCCTTGCGTTGTACTTGCGCTTCATCCTTGCAAGAACGGATGAAGCTCCGCTTTGTACCGAGAGATGAAAGTGCGGTGCCAGCTTTTTTGTTCGTGCGGCACGGAGCACAAAATCCTCGTTTATCGACGAGGGATCAAGAGAGCCGAGCCTTATTCGCTCTATTCCGTCGATTTCGGCAATTTTCTCTATAATATCAATGAGTGTGATGTTATCAAGGTCTTTTCCGTAGGATGCCGTTTCAATTCCTGTCAAAACCACCTCTTTGACCCCGCTCAAGGCAAGCCCCTGCACCTCGGATATTACATTCTCCGGTGACTTTGAGCGTATTTTGCCTCTGGCGGCGGGAATGATGCAGTAGGTGCAGTTTGACTCGCATCCGTCCTCTATCTTTACATATACTCTCGTTCTTGGGGCTGAATGTATACACATCCGCTCAAAGCCGCATGAGTCGATGTCGGGTATGCTGCACACGGGAGTGCTTGCCGCTGCATTCCCCTCGAGCATATCAAGGGCAAGTCGGGGTATTGCGGTTTTGTTATAGTTGCCGCCGATAAAATGTACTCCGTCGATCTTTGACACTTCTTCGGGAGATGCCTGTGAGTAGCAGCCGCATACAAATACAAGCCCACCTCGGCCTACCGCGCGGCGAATGACCTGACGGCATTTTCTGTCGCTTTCTGCGGTGACGGTGCAGGTGTTTATCACATACACATCGCACTCGTCTTCAAACGGTAAGACTTTAAATCCGAGAGAGGAAAACCCCTCGGATATTGCTATGCTCTCGTATTGGCTGACCTTACAGCCCAGAGTGTATATTCCTACGGTATGCTGCATTTTTTTACTCCTTGTGTTAAACTCCGTCGCTCATTATAACACAAAAGCATGGTATATGTAAATAGCAATACGAGCAAAAAAGTAATAAATACTTGATTTGGTACGGCGCACAGAGTATAATAATATAGTTAATATACGACTCGGAGGAAATATGAAAATACTTGAGGTAAAAAAGAATGACGCTTCACAGCGGCTTGATAAATTCCTTCAAAAAAGCTTAAAGTCCATGCCGGCTTCGCTCATGTACAAGCTGATCAGAACAAAAAAGATAAAAGTAAACCGCAAGCGTGCAGAGCCTAAGATGATGCTGGCGGAGGGGGACACGGTGCAGTGCTTTATCTCGGAGGAGTTTTTCTCTGAGGAAAAGGATACGGGGGCGCTCTTTGCTGTAAAGCCAAAGCTCGATATTATATACGAGGACGAAAACATCCTGCTGATAAACAAGCCTGTAGGGGTGCTATGCCACGAGGACACGGACGGGAACACGAACACGCTTATCTTTCATATAAAGGCGTACCTTACGCAGAACGGGGAATATGATGCGGAAAGCGAGCAGTCGTTCGCTCCGTCGCTCTGCAACCGTATTGACAGAAACACCTCGGGCATTGTCATTGCGGCAAAAAATGCGGCGGCGCTTCGGGATATGAACGAAAGGATAAAGTGCGGAGAGGTAAAGAAAAAGTATTTGTGCGCAGTACACGGCTCGCCTAAAACGGCGGAGTCGGTCGAGGAAGCGTATCTGCTGAAGGATGCAAAAACAAACAAGGTAAAAATATACAGCGAAAAGAACAGACCTGCGGCGGCAAAAAAAATAAAAACGGGGTATAGGCTCATAGCTCAAAGAAACGGCTTGTCGCTGCTTGAGGTAAGACTGTACACGGGAAGGACACACCAAATAAGAGCGCACATGGAGTATCTCGGCACACCTCTTGTCGGAGAGGGCAAGTATGGGAAAAACGCAAAGGACAAGGAAAGAGGCTATGTCCATCAGGCGTTGTGCTCCTACAGCGTTACCTTTGATTTTTCAAAAAAGGGAAGTGCGCTTGACTACCTCAGCGAGAAAACCTATTCAATACCGACCGAGCAGATATATTTTGTACGAGAGCTTTTCGGTGACATATAACTGTAGAAAAGTCAAAAAATCCAAAAGGCGCTTGCAGACCGTACCGACATTCTAAAAAAGGAAAAGAACAGCAACCGAAATGCAATTCAGCATTTTGGTTGCTGTTCTTTTTGTGCGGCGAATGCCGCCGCTATGCTTACGTCATTTGATTTCAAACTCAATATCACCGCCGGTCGTGGTTATCTCACACCTTCCGCCGGTCGTACAATGAGGTACATTCACATTGCCGCTTGTGGTATTGGTTATGAATATTTTATCAGATAAAAGCGAGCCGCAAATGTTACCGCTCGATGCCTTGAGCCACAGATAGTCAGCATCACACCTGCGCAGTTCTATATCTCCGCTTACACTTTCAAGGCAAACGCTTCCGCTTGCGATGCAATCCAAAAGCTCTATATCACCGCTTGTGGTATTGACAGTTAAGCCTTGGCATTTTGCATTCGACAACTCGATATCTCCGCTGACCGCCTTAATATTAATATTGGTTTCTGTATCGATATTATCGATCGTAATATCTCCGCTTGTTGACTGTGCGGTCAGTTTGCTTGGATCGGTCTTACAAATATACAGCTCACCGCTGACCGTCTTTGCAGACAGCTCTCCGCTCACGGATGCTTTGAAGGTGATATTTCCGCTCGTACTCTGAACCTCCGCAGCTTCAAAGGAGAAATTTGACGGGGCAAGAATATTACCGCTGAGGTTTTTTGCATAAAGCTTTTCATATTCATTTTCAGGCAGATACAATGCAATTTCCATACTGCTCATGTAAACTCCGATATGCTCATACCACCTACGGTTATCATGCCGCTTGATAGTTAAAGTGTTGTTTGTTACCGAAACGGTGTGCGAT
>JBGVFH010000021.1:0-29642 GCA_045120955.1 Eubacteriales bacterium
AATTCCATCGACCATCAGTATACTAACGGCTTTACCGAAGGATGTAACAACAAAATTAAAGTTCTCAAAAGAAACGCTTACGGTTACCAACGTTTTGATCGTTTTAGAAACCGTATTTTACATATATTCTCCCACCAAAAAGCGCGAAATGTAATAGCCGAAAGCTGCACTTCGCTACGTTTAGCTTTCGGCTATTACATTTATTATTGTCTCGTTATTCTTGTTCTAATTGGTTTTATTTTCTTTTACCCCAACTATTGACATAGAGCCAACAAGCTTTTCCCCGTAACGGATCTGATCATTCAATTTTTATTTTGCTTCGATGATGGACTCATCCCACATCTCGGGTGCGTCATAGCCGAGCAGGTTGATGACGGTTGCCGCTACGTTTGAAAGACCGAACTGACCGTTATCAGCCTTTACCGTGTAGTCGCATCTTCCGCTCTTGTCGTAGATATAGCAGGGAACGGGATTGAGAGTGTGGCTTGTCTTTGACTTGTAGCTGCCGTCCTTTGACTTTTTAACAGCACCCGTCTTTTTGTCTGTCTCGTACATCTCGTCCGCATTTCCGTGGTCGGCTGTAATAACAGCAATACCGCCGAGACGGTCGATTACACGGAGAATTCTTGCAAGCTGAAGGTCGAGAGCTTCCATACTGCACTCTGTTGCGAGGAAGTTACCTGTATGGCCTACCATGTCTCCGTTGGGGAAGTTGACTCTCAGGCACTGATACTTGCCGGACTCAAGGCACTCGATGAGCTTGTCTGTTATCTCAGCACACTTCATCCAGGGTCTCTGCTCAAAGGGAACGACGTCCGAGGGTATCTCGATATAAGTTTCGAGCTCATCTGAGAACTTTCCGCTCTTATTTCCGTTCCAGAAATATGTTACGTGACCGTATTTCTGTGTCTCGGAGATAGCCAATATGCTGATACCTGTACCTGTCAGGTACTCACCCATTGTGTTTGTGATCTCGGGCGGGTTTACGAGATATCTTGAGGGGATGTGAAGGTCGCCGTCATATTCGAGCATACCTGCATAAACTACCTTGGGAGCGTTTTTACGGTCAAATTTATCAAACTCAACATCCTCAAATGCCTTTGATATCTCGATGCTTCTGTCACCGCGGAAGTTGAAGAATACAACGCTGTCTCCGTCAACTATTTTGCCGATAGGCTCACCGTTTTCCGCTATTACGAATGCTCCGAGATCCTGGTCGATAGCGCCTGTTTCATTGCGGTATGTGACGATGGCATCCTCAGCGCAGGTAAACTGTCTGCCTTCTCCGAGAACATGAGTCTGCCAGCCTCTCTCTACCATAGACCAGTCAGCCTCATATCTGTCCATAGTAATGTTCATTCTTCCGCCGCCCGATGCTATCTTAGCGTCAAAGCCTGCATCGCAAAGTCCTGCGAGAAATTCCTCAAAGGGCTTTACATAATCGAGCGCAGAGGTCTCGCCTACGTCACGTCCGTCAAGAAGAATGTGAATTCTTACACGCTTTACGCCTTCAGCCTTTGCCTGCTCTATCATTGCCTTGAGGTGCTCTATGTGAGAATGAACGTTTCCGTCCGAGAAAAGACCGATAAAATGAAGTGTTCCGGTCTTTGCGTTATCTACTATTTCCTTCCATGCTTTGCCCTCGAACATTTTGCCCGACTCTATTGACTGAGAAACAAGCTTTGCTCCCTGAGCGAAAACCTGTCCCGAGCCGAGTGCGTTGTGTCCGACCTCGGAGTTGCCCATGTCGTCGTCAGAGGGAAGTCCTACTGCGGTTCCGTGTGCCTTGAGCTTGACCCAAGGGCAGGTTGCATTCAGCATATCGAGTGTGGGGGTGTGGGCAGCGAGTATTGCGTTTGACTCGTTTTGTGCTCCTATACCTACACCGTCCATAACTATTGTGAGAACGGGCGCTTTTGCCGTCTCGAATTTTGCCGATTTTTTGAGTGTGTTTGCCATTTTCGTTCCTCTTTTTCTATATATTTTTTTATTACCGTTGTTTATTTTTCGGCGTTCTGTGCCTCTTTTGCCTCTTTGAATATTTTTTCGCAGTCATACGGGGTAAATACATATTTTTTGTCGCAGAAACGGCAGCATACCTCTATCTGCTCTGTTTTGCCCTCTTCTCTGCATTCTGCAAATATTTTGTCGGCTTCTTTTTTACCTATCGCTCTTATCGCCGCCGCCGTTCTGTCGGTCGAGCAGTCGCATTTGTATCCTACCTCCAGCTCGTCAAACGGCGAGAAGGGAATACCGTCAAGTGCAATGCGGGCGATCTCAAGATTGCTCATTCCGTCACGGAAATATTCGGAAAGCTTTGCGAGCTTTTTCGCATTTTCCTCCAGCTTTTGGGCTACAGCCTCGTCAGCAAAAGGAAGAAGCTGTACGAGTACCCCTCCTGCCGCAAGACAGGACAGGTCTCTGTCAACGAGAACTCCCAGAGCCATCAGCGTTGGTACCTGTTCGCTCTCGGCGTAGTAATGCGCAAGGTCCTCTGCGATCTCCCCCGATACGATGCTTACCGTGCCGACGTGCGGCTCGTCTCCTCCCGCATCCCGAACGACACGCAGCATTCCGTGCCCGACAGCAGCGCCGACGTCGAGCTTTCCGTTAGGCTTTCTCGGCGGGTCGGCGAGGGGATTTTCGATATATCCCTTTACGTTGCCGTAGTAGTCTGAGGCAACGATGAGCTTTCCCGCATCACCGTCACCCGCAAATGTGACCGACAGCCTGTCGCTCTTTTCTCCGAGCATACATCCCATCATGCTCGCACCCGTGAGCAGTCTGCCCAGCGCCGCCGTAGCTGTGGGAGCGGTGTGATGAAATTTAACAGCCTCGTTTACTATATCTTTTGAATTTATAACGTGAATTCGAGCACTTCCATCCTCGGTCATAGCACGAAAGATCGTTGCCATATTTTTCTCCTTTTACAGTTATGCTTCTTTTTGCTTGTTTTTACACACGAAATACCAGCGCTCGTCATCATCTTGCGCATCGGTAAAATCGTAGTCAGAGTAGATACCCATTACCTCAAAGCCGTGGTCTGAGAGCATTTGCAGCATTTGCGCCTTTGTATAAACACGCTCAACCTGCTCCATGTCCGTGCGGCGGTATGAGCCGTCCTCGCCCTCCTCAAAGAGAGACAGATAAAAATGCTCCAGTCCGTTCTCGCAGTCATAGTAGCTTTGCCAGCCGCAATACATACCCTCATCCTCGAGTATGAAGTCGTTGTTTGCATAAACATTCTCAAATTTGTACGGAGTGTTTATATCAAATATCAGAACACCGCCGGGCATGAGATAACAGCGGTGAAGAAGGTCAAAAAACGATTCAAGCGACTGCTTGTCGGTGATATGATTTACCGAGTCAAGACAACATACAGCGGCGTCCACCGTACCGTAAAGCTCAAGCTCGCCTATGTCTTGGCACAGAAAGAGTATCTTTTCTCCCATGTCTGACTCCTGCGCCCGTTCTCTTGCAACCGACAGCATATCGGCGGACAGATCGACTCCGATCATGTCATAGCCTCGGCGTGCAAGCTCCAGCGTCATGCTTCCCGTACCGCACGCAGCATCAAGTATAAGCTCGGGCTTTGCATCCGAGAATTTTTTGATAGCTTCAAGCGCAAAATCCGCCCATTCTCTGTAGTCGATACCCGAGTTTATCGAATCGTAGAATTTTGCCATCGTGCTGTAAATTCCGTTCATTTTCTCACCCTTGTCGGAGTTTTATGTAAAAACATTCATCCTATATTTTAATACATTTTTAAAACAAAGTAAATACCGATTTGTTACTTTTTTAAAAAAGCTTGGGGAAAGCTTTTTTAAAAAATTTCTTCAAGCGAACCGCAAGGCAAAAAAATCACCTCTAACATCGGATGTGCGTGCTACATACCGATGATATCACGTATTATCTGTTGAGCCATGATAAGCCCGACCGTTGCTGGTACATAGGAAATGCTTGCAGGGACAGCCCGACCGTTTCTGTCGCTTTCAGCGGAGGAGGGCTTTATTGCTTGTTCCTTTGAGTAGACGACCTTTAGGTGTTTTACTCCTCTTTTTCTAAGCTCCGTGCGCATAACTCTGGCAAGCGGACAGACCGAGCTTTTGTATATATCCGAGATCTCGAAGCCGACACATGAGAGCTTGTTTGCCGCACCCATAGCAGAGATAACGGGCACGTCGGCTTTGTTTGCACGCACGGCTATCTCAAGCTTGCCGCTGACGGTGTCGATGCAGTCTGCGATATAATCGTACTGAGAAAAATCAAAGCTGTCGGCATTCTCAGGCAGGAAAAACTCGTTTCTGCAGACCACCTCGATATCGGGGTTGATGTCGGCAATACGGGCTCTTGCCGCTTCTGTTTTTTTCATTCCTACCGTGCTGTGGAGTGCGAGCAGCTGTCTGTTTATGTTTGAGAGTGATACTGTGTCGCTGTCAACGAGTGTCAGATGCCCTATGCCCGCACGGGCAAGCGCATCGCACAGATGTCCGCCGACCCCTCCGACACCGAAAATTATGACTCGGCTTGAAAGAAGCTTGTTTTGTGCGTCCTCTCCTACGAGGGATACCGTTCTTTGATATATCTCTTTCATATATTATATATCTTCCTTGTAAGTGTTATTGTTACACACAGATTATACATCACCCGTAAAGTATTTGCAAGAAAAGTTTATTTGTATTGAAAAAAACGGCGGCTTGTGTTATTATAGCATTGAGCAAATTATTCATAATACATAAAGGAGATACGAACAATGAACGAATTTGTGTGGTATAATCCCGTAAAAATACTTTTCGGCAAGGACGCTGTCGAAAAAATGCGACCCGAGCTTGAAAAGGTCGGAAAAAACATCCTTCTTACATACGGAGGCGGAAGCATCAAGAAAAACGGCATATACGACCGTGTTTGTGAGGTGCTTTGTTCTCTGGGGAAAAACGTGCATGAGCTCTCCGGCATCATGCCCAACCCCAGAAAAGAGGTCGTGTATGCAGGTATAGATATATGCAAGAAAAACGATATAGACTTTATTCTTGCCGTAGGCGGCGGCTCTGTTATCGACGCATCGAAGGCTATCGCCGCAGGAGCACTCACAGACCTTGATTTCTGGGATGCTTTTTACATGGGGGACGAGGAGCTGAAGGCGGCGCTTCCGATAGGTACGGTTCTGACACTCCCCGCAACGGGCAGCGAAATGAACATCGGCAGCGTTGTTACCGACTGGCAGAACAATATAAAGACGGCGTTCGAGCATCCTTTGCTTTTCCCCGTTTTCTCCGTAATGGACCCGACGTATACCTATTCTTTGCCCAGAGAACAGATAGTATACGGTGCTGTCGATATGCTCTCGCACCTTTTTGAGGTGTATTTCTCAGAGCCTAACGACAACAACCTCTCGGACGATCTGAGCGAGGCTGTTATGAAAAATATCATGACCAACCTTGATATAGCTCTCGTAGACCCGTATAACTACGAGGCGAGAGCAAATCTGATGTGGGACGGCACTATGGCGCTCAACGGTATTACAAAGCTTTCAAAGCGTCAGGACTGGGAAACACACCAGATAGAGCATGCAATGAGCGCATTTTTTGACATTCCTCACGGTGCGGGACTTGCAGTAGTACATCCGAATTATATGAGATATACCTACAAGCACGGACTCAAAAAATACGTCAGATATGCAAAGAACATCTGGAATGTTGACACCGAGGGCAAAACAGATGACGAGATAGCACTTGAAGGAATCAGAGCTACGCACGATTATTTTAAAAAGATCGGTGCTCCCGTGACGCTTGCTGAGGTGGGTATTGACGTATCCGACGCTGACAAAATAGTTTCACGCACGTTCTTGCTCGACGGCGGATACCTTAAATGCACCGAGGAGGACATCAAAAATATCGTTCTTCTCTGTGACGAGCAGTGGTGATCGGTTAAAGTCAGACTTTTTTATTAATAAAAAAAGAAGGCGCCTGTGACACGTTTTTCGTGTCGCAGGCGCCTTTGTTTGTTTTTTGCCTATATCGGGGCTTTGCTTTATTCAAGCTCAAAAGCACCCGTATAAAGCTGATAGTACGTACCTTTTTCCTCAATGAGCTTTTCATGGTTGCCTCGCTCGATTATTCTGCCGTGGTCGAGTACTATGATGACATCTGAGTTTTTAACTGTCGAAAGTCTGTGTGCAATGACAAAGACCGTTCTGCCTTCCATCAGCTTGTCCATTCCGCGCTGAACTATGGCCTCGGTGCGTGTGTCTATCGACGAGGTAGCCTCGTCGAGTATCATTACGGGCGGATCTGCTACGGCGGCTCTTGCTATAGCTATGAGCTGTCTTTGTCCCTGCGAGAGGTTTGCGCCGTTGCCGCTCAGCTCTGTTTCATATCCGTTTGGAAGCCGTGTAATAAAATCGTCCGCACCCGCCAGCTTTGCGGCTTCTATACATTCTTCATCCGTTGCGTCGAGTCTGCCGTAACGGATGTTGTCCATTACCGTACCCGTAAACAGGTTCGTCTCCTGAAGCACAATGCCGAGACTTCGGCGAAGGTCGGATTTCTTTATCTTGTTGATGTTTATGCCGTCATAGCGTATTTTTCCGTCGGCAATATCGTAAAAGCGGTTGATAAGGTTGGTTATCGTGGTCTTGCCCGCACCCGTAGCACCTACAAACGCTACCTTTTGTCCGGGCTCAGCGTAAACCGACACGCCGTGCAGGACCTCTTTTCCCTCTACATAGCCAAAGTCGACGTCAAACATTCTGACATCTCCCGTCAGAGGTGTATAGGTAATGCTTCCGTCTCCGTGGGGATGCTTCCATGCCCACTTGCCCGTGCGGCGTTCTGTCTCTTTTATGTTTCCGTCCGCATCTGTCTCTGCTCTGACAAGAGTAACATATCCGTCGTCAGACTCAGGCTCCTGATCCATGAGCGCAAATACACGCTCCGCACCCGCCATTGCCATGACTATAGAGTTTATCTGCTGAGAGAGCTGGTTGACATTACCCGTAAACTGCTTTGTCATATTGAGAAAGGGTACTATAATGTCAATGGTGAAGGCAAGTCCGGAAATGCTGATGTTGTCAATTCCCGAAAGCAGGAAAAATCCGCCTACGGTCGCACAGATAACGTACAGCACATTTCCGATGTTCATGATTATCGGTCCGAGAATGTTTGCGTAAGCGTGCGCCTTGTAGCTGTCACGGAAGAGCTCCTCGTTTATCTTGTCAAAGTCCTCCTCGGCGTGCTTTTCGTGGCAAAAGACCTTTACCACCTTCTGTCCGTTCATCATTTCCTGAATGTAGCCCTCTGCCTTGCCGATAGAGCGCTGCTGACGGACAAAGTATTTTGCCGAGCCTCCGCCGATCTTTTTTGAAACGAAGACCATCGCAACTATTCCGAGCAGAACAACAAGTGTCATCAGCACGCTGTACCAAAGCATTATGCACAGGACCGTTACTACGATGACGGATGCCTGCAAAAGCGTAGGCAGCGATTGCGACACAAGCTGGCGGAGAGTGTCGATATCGTTTGTATAATGGCTCATGATATCGCCGTGCTTGTTTGTGTCGAAATACTTTATAGGTAAGTCTTGCATACCGTCAAACATACGGCAGCGCAGCTTGTTCAAAAATCCCTGGGTGATGTATGCCATCAGCTGTGTATGAGCTGTTATAAATATTATCGACATCACATAAAGGGTGATGAGCACCGCTATCATGGGAAGTATCTCGCCCTTTGCCTCGTCCCAGCTCATATTGCCTGCATCGAGATATTTCGTGATGACGGCGAGTACCTTCTGTGTGAAAATTGAAGGTATGGATGAGACCAGAGCAGAGAGTATGATGCACACCGATGTTATCGGAATGAGCACCGGATATGATTTGACCAGCAGCTTTATCAAGCGCGCAAGAACGCCGAAGTTCATCTTTCTTTTCGGGGGCTTTGGCGGGAATTTTGCTGTATCTGTATTACTCATTATCCTCACCTCCGTTTGTCTGCTGCTCATATACCTCACGGTATATGTCGCTCTTTTCAAGAAGCTCTGCGTGCTTGCCCATGGCAGATATTTTGCCGTTGTCCATGACTATGATAAGGTCGGCGTTCTCGACCGACGCAACACGCTGAGCGATTATGATCTTTGTGGTTTCGGGAATATACTCGGCAAAGCCGGCACGGATGAGCGCATCCGTTTTTGTGTCAACGGCGCTCGTTGAATCATCGAGTATAAGGATCTTCGGGCGTTTGAGCAATGCTCTGGCAATGCACAGACGCTGTTTTTGACCGCCCGATACGTTGGTTCCGCCCTGTTCTATCATAGTGTCGTATCCGTCGGGGAAGCTGCGGACAAAGTCGTCTGCCTGCGCAAGCTTGCACGCCTCGACCAACTCTTCGTCCGTTGCGTTTTCATTTCCCCAGCGCAGGTTTTCCTTTATCGTGCCCGAGAACAGCAGGTTTTTCTGCAAAACCATCGCAACGGATGCACGCAGAGTTTCGATATCGTACTCTCTTACGTCTATACCGCCGACCTTGACGCTTCCCTCGGTCGTGTCGTACAAACGGGGAATTAGCTGAACGAGAGACGATTTCGACGAGCCTGTGCCGCCGATAATACCTACGGTCATACCGCTTTTTATATGAAGGTCAATGTCAGAGATGGAGTTCTTTTTTGCCGTCTTTGAATACTTAAAGCTGACTCGGTCAAAGTCTATCGAGCCGTCCTTTACCTCAAATACGGGTCTTTCGGGATTTGTAAGCGAGCTCTCCTCGGAGAGTACCTCTACGATACGCTTCATTGACTCGCCCGACATTGTTATCATGACATAGATCATTGTCAGCATCATCAGCTGTATCATTATCTGCATACCGTATGTGAGCATGGCGGATATCTCACCGACACCTACCGTGGCGCCGCCGCTCGATATAACGAGGCTTGAGCCTACGGTCAGCACGAACACGAGATTAAAGTATACGCATATCTGCATGATAGGGGAGTTGAGCGCTACGATACGCTCTGCCTTCGTAAAGTCGGAGCAGATATCCTCGGCGGCAATTCCGAATTTCTTTTTTTCGTGCTCCTCACGGGAAAAGCCCTTTACAACACGCATACCTCTGACGTTTTCCTCGATAGACTCGTTGAGTCTGTCGTATTTTTTGAAAACACGGCGGAAGGCGGGCATTGCCTTGCGGCTGACAAGAAAAAGTCCCATAGCGAGAAAGGGTATTATCACGACAAAAGAAGTCGCAAGCGCACCGCCCATGATATATGCCATGACGATAGAGAAAATGAGCATCAGCGGTGCTCTGATCGCCGTTCTTATTATCATCATAAACGACATTTGGACGTTTGTGACATCGGTGGTGAGTCTCGTTACCAGAGAGGAGGAAGAGAACTTGTCAATGTTTTCAAACGAATATGTCTGAACTTTACCGAAGATATCCTTGCGCAGATTTTTTGCAAAGCCTGCCGAGGACTTTGCGCAGGTTACGCCGGCGATACCTCCGCAGGAGAGCGATGCGACCGCCATTGCGATGAGCACAGCGCCCGTTTTTGCGACGGCTGCCATATCGGCACCCGCCTCGATACGGTTGACAAGATCTGCGGTGATAAAAGGTATAAGGCATTCGATCACTGCCTCAAATAATATAAAAAGGAAGGTAAGCACCGCCGGAGCCTTGTATTCCCGTATGCTTTCCATGATTTTTCTTAACATACTTTTTTCCTTTCGATGCAAAATCGGCTATAGCTAAAAAATGCGGGGGAAACCTAAGATAAGGTCTCCCCGCACACCGTTTTAAAAATTAAAGTGATCTTACTATGTTTTCAGTATCAGTTGCGATAACAAGCTCCTCGTTTGTGGGTATCATAAATACCTTTACCTTTGAGCCGGGCTTGGTTATACAGGTTGCCTTGAGAGGTCTGGGGATGCTTCTGTTAAGCTCGAAGTCGAAGTCAACACCGAGATATGCGAGTTTTTCGCAGACTCTCTGGCGGATGTTTGCGTCGTTTTCGCCGATACCTGCTGTAAATACGATGGCATCAAGACCTTCCATAGTTGCCGTGTATGCGCCGATGAACTTGCGTATCTGGTAAATAAGAATATCGAAGGCAAGCTTCGCTCTTTCGTTTCCTGCATTTTGAGCTGCAGTAACGTCACGGCAGTCGCTGGAAACGCCCGAGACGCCGAGAAGTCCGCATTTCTTATTCATAAAGCTGTTCATCTCATCGGGGTTCATCCCTGTCTTGTTCATGATAAAGGGAACGATAGCGGGGTCGATATCTCCGCATCTTGTGCCCATTTCGATACCCGCAAGAGGAGTAAAGCCCATCGAGGTATCCATTACCTTGCCGTCCTTTACAGCGGAAATGGAAGAACCGTTTCCGAGGTGGCAGGTGATTATCTTTGTTCCCTGTGCATCTCCGCCGAGCATCTTTATGCATTCGCCGGCAACATATCTGTGAGATGTTCCGTGAGCACCGTAGCGGCGTATGCTCCAGTCCTCGTACATCTCATAGGGGATGGGGTACATATATGCGTAGTCGGGCATTGTCTGGTGGAATGCCGTGTCAAATACGAGTACCTGAGGGGTATTGGGCATAACGTCAAGACAGCCCTGAATTCCCATGATGTGTGCGCCTGTATGAAGAGGAGCGAGATCACGGCAAAGCTCCAGCTTTGCAAGAACGTCGTCTGTGAGCAGCATCGACTCGGAGAAATATGCACCGCCGTGTACTATTCTGTGTCCGACAGCCTCTATCTCGTCCATGCTCTTGACACAGCCGTACTCTTCGCTGAGCAGGCAGTCAACGACGAGCTTTGTAGCGACGCTGTGATTGGGGATCGCAACGTTTGCCGAATATTCCTTGCCCGATATGAGCTGCTTGTGGGAGATGGTACCGTCGATACCTATTCTGTCGCAAAGACCCTTTGCAACGACAGTTCCGTTTGTTGTATCAAAAAATTGATATTTAAGCGAGCTTGAGCCCGCATTTACAACAAGAACATTCATTTGTATGGTTCCTCCGTATGTATAATTTATTATTATTTAATACTTAACTATTTAATTATATATCAAACAGTTTCCGTTTTCAAGACATTTTTAAGTTTTTTTGTTTACTTTCTTACTCTTTTGTAGTAAAATTACAGTAAGTAGAGAGTTTTTCGGAGGTGCCTTTTAAAAATGGAAAATGCCGCAGTAATATGTGAGTTTGATCCGCTGCACCGAGGGCATGAGTATCTGCTCGGTTATCTGCGTGCGCAGGGAGCGAAAAACATAGTGTGTATTCTCAGCGGAGCAATATGCCAGCGGGGCGAGCCTTCGACCTTTCCGAAGCACGCAAGAGCAGAGGCAGCTCTCAGAGCGGGGGCTGACCTTGTGCTTGAGCTTCCGTTTCCGTATTCGGGCGCAAGTGCTGAGTATTTTGCCTACGGCGCTATGTCCGTGATAGGGGCGCTTGGGTGTATTGATACGCTTGGCTTCGGCTGTGAGTGCGGAGATGCACATCAGCTTGTCCGAGCCGCTGACAGAATGCTCAGCCGTGAGTTTGAACTTGAATATGAGAGGGTGCGCACCGATAAAAAAAGCATGGGGGCTGCCGCTTGTATCGAGACCGCTTACAAAAGCTTGTGGGGAGATGCAACGCTTTTCTCGGGCGCAAACAACGTCCTTGCCCTGGAATATATAAAGCAGGCAAAGCGCATGGGACTGCCGCTTTCGTTTTGTGCGGTAAAGCGGCGGGGAAGTATGCATTCCGAAATGGACGAAAACGACAGCTTTGCATCCGCCTCGCTTATCAGAGACAAGCTGCGTTCGGGGGACAGAAATATTGAAAAATACATTCCCGAGAGCTGTCTTGATATAATAAAGAATGTGCTTGACAGCGGCGAGCTGTCCTTCGGTATTGAGAGTGCGGAGAGGGCTGTGCTGTCTCATTTCAGACTGCTCGGAGCCGACGGGGAGGCAAGTGCCGAGATGAAGGGCGGACTTGTTAACAGAATGATATCAGCCGCAGAGAATTGCACGGATTATCACAGCTTTACACATTCGCTGAAGACAAAAAAATACACGGACGCAAGACTCCGTCGTGCAATTATATTTTCAATGTGCTCGGTGACTGACGAAATGTTAAAGCTGCCGCCCGCCTACACGACTCTGCTTGCCGCAACGAAAAGCGGAACACAGCTGCTATCATCTGTCAAAAAGAAGCTCGGCATGATGCTTGTGTCTACCCCTGCAATGCTTGCTTCTCTGCCCGAGTGTGCAAAACCGCAAATGCTCGCCTGCCGCCGTGCCGAGTCATTGCGTGCTGTCTGCTGTGAGCGCATATTCCCCACAGAGAAAGCGCTGAAAATACCGCCCGTCATACTTTAGCCCGAGCTCAACACAAAAAATTTACAAATACAAAAACAACACAAAAGCAAGCCGACGGGAAAGGGGAAAAACGCCCGACTTTCGGCTTGCCTGCCCGATTTTCTTCGCTTTTTGGGTAAGGCAGACCGCCGCCTTCGCAAAGTCCCGCACCCAAACATTGTACATATTGCGGTTGACAAATACCGATTTTTGGTGTATCATATACATATTATAAATAAAACAGCATAAAAGGAGGATGCGTTATGGCAAACGAAGCTCCGCAGTTTCTTGAATACAAGGGAAAAGCGCTCGTCCGTCAGGGTGACTCTATCTGCTACGGAAACATGAGCGACAAACATATTCTTTCATTGATGATCATGGCATACAAAAAGGTAGGCGAGTATCAATTACCGTCAAAGGTGCTCATACAGGTACTTTCCACCGACCCGACAAAGTCATTTGCCGACAGAATAGTAAAGCAGGGTGACAAGGACAGCCTTTTCGATGCCTTTGATATCGGAATGATATGGCTCAACCGTGCAAACAACGCATAAATAATGATAAAACCGATAGACTCAAACGGAACATTCCGAGAGACTCTATCGGTTTTGTTTTTCTTTTACGGAAGATCGTGCATTATTTGCATCAGAGCTCAGAGCTTCACGGTGCAGGCGTGTGTTTGACTGAACGCTTGCGTCCGTCAAAAAATTTGCACATTACGATATATCCCACCAGCGCATGGATAGCATACAGCAGGTACGACAGCACGGCAAATACTACGTCCACGGCGGTTATGTTTCCCGAGGAGAAGAAGGGAACGGTAGTATCGTACATCTCAAGTCCCACAGCGCACAAAAACATGAAAACCGCACACAGCAGAGCATACAGGCGTGAGCCTGCCCTTGGTACTTTGCATGAAAGCAGAAGAGATATTGCGGCTACGGCGGCAACACGAATCAGCAAAAATACGACCTCTGATATGATAGCGGATACGTCTGCGATATACACGTGCTCGTCGGCTGCCTCGTTCATTTTTTTTACGGCGAATACAACGAGGGTGGTGATCGTAGGCACACTCATTCCGAGCATCAAAATAAAGGATGCGGCAATGCTCTTTGAGACTTTTTTTATCTTTGCAAAGCGTGCGACAAATGCGGCTCCGACAAAGAACGCAACCGTACCGAGAAAGCTCGACAGATAAAAGAACACGTTTGCCCCTGCCTCGCACATCACCTGTACGACTCCCCCCGAGCGCTCAATGTCTACCGAGAGAGAATACGCACAGTCTCCGAGAAAACGGTAAAAGGGCGTGAGTAAAAATTGACATATCAAGTTTATAGCGATGACTACAGCGGCACACAGCAAAAGTGAATTTCGTACATCCGATCTTTCCTGTTTTATTCTAAGCTCTTGTCTTGTGCCTGCAATTTTTTTCTTATTCATATCGACTCCAATGTCATTTTTGTTTATACTGTCTCATTATATCACTATACTTTGCGTTTTTAAATAGATAAAGTGTAAATTTCATAAAAAAATCAACTCTGTCCTCCGAGTCGGGTCGTATTCACCCGCAAAAACGTGCCGCATACTCTGTTATAAAAGTCAAAAATGCAACGGAGGAATATAAATGCAATACGACAAAAGCACTTGCTTTGCTTCACCTCTTGACTATGAGACTCTGCTATGCCACGCCGAGGTGCTGTGTGATACTTATGAAAGTGTGAGCCTGAGCTATATAGGAAACTCGCTCCTGTCAAGGAAAATTCCTATGCTTTGCTTTGGAGAAGGGGAGGGCAGGAGCGTTTTTTATATAGCGGGGCATCATGCGTCGGAATGGTTGTGCGGTTGTGTGCTTTTGCACTTTTTGTACGATATCGCAGAGTGCGAGAAAAACTTTAAAACGGTCTACGGAATAAATCCGTATTACATCAGAAAGAACAGAAAAATATACGTCGTTCCGTCGCTGAATGTAGACGGTATCGAGATACAGATACACGCAGTTTCGGATGAAAATCCGCTCAAGGACCGCATCCTTCGTGCAAACGGAGGAGAGGACTTTACTCATTGGCAGGCAAATGCACGGGGAGTGGACTTAAACCACAATTACAATGCAGGCTTTGAGCAGTACAAAAGGCTGGAGCTTGAGGCGGGGATAGTCGGCAGCGCGCCTACACGCTACAGCGGCGAATATCCCGAGTCTGAGCCGGAGGTGAGCGCCGTGTGTAATTTTTTGCGTTACACCGCTCCATCGCTCATTCTTACGCTCCATTCACAGGGGGAGGAGATATTCGGCGGAAATATTACAAAGGTAAAAAACGGCTTGCGCCTTGGCAGGAGAATAAGCGATATGACCTCATATAAGCTGTGCGAGGCGGACGGCTTTGCCGCTTACGGAGGGCTCAGCGACTGGTACACCGACGAAATGCGCCTGCCGTCCTTTACTCTTGAATGCGGAAAAGGAGAAAACCCCCTTCCGCTTTCAGACGGTGAAGGTATATATGCAAGGCTGCGCCGTGCGCTTTTCACTCTGCCCGCTACGGTGTGAAAGATAACGGTAAAAATCGGGTTTTAAGCAAGGCTTTACTTATCCACAAATCACGCCTTTGAGGCACGTTTCTTTTGGAAGGGGCACCTCAAAGGCGTGATTTTTTTGTTGCATAGAAAATTGCGTAATTACGCCCCGCCGTTTGTTTGAGCTAAAGAAGATCCAAAGAAACAATAGGCGTGAGGATGGGTGCGGGCACTGCCAGCTTTTTGTAATTGTGACGAAAAAACGTCTGCTTGCTTTGGTTAATTTGTCAAAAAATACACTATTGTTTATAAGAAATAATAATGTTAATTGACAGAGGGAATTGTGTAGTATATAATAATTTCAATGTAATTATGTAAAAGGAGAATTAACATGGCAAAAAGAATTCTTTGCGCACTGTTCTGTGCGCTTTTTGTCCTATCTTCGCTCTGTGCCCTTGCGAGCTGCAGCTCGGGTACCGAGTCACAAAGCAGTCAAAGCGGTACGTCCGACAGCACCGATACGGCGGCTGAGTCGGATACAGCAGCTGAGTCGGATACGGCAGAGGAGTCTAACACCACGCAAAACGGAGGAGATGATACCGTGGAAAAAGCATTTATCGACAGCATTACGCCTTCAGACGGGAACAAGGTAAAGATAGCCTTTATCGGTGACAGTATAACACAGGGTACAGGCTCAACAAACCAGGCGACAGAGAGCTATCCCGCACAGCTGAGCGTATTGCTCGGGGATAACTATACGGTCGGAAACTTCGGTAAGGCAGGCGCATACACACTTGCCTTTGACAATCAATACAACGTAAAAACAAACGAGCAGCTATCTTACAGAAACACCCAGCAATACAAGGACAGCATAGCCTTCAAGCCGGATGTTGTCGTAATAATGCTCGGTGTAAATGACATACGCAGTATGTCGTGCGATGAGGCAAAGGCAGATCTAAAGGCAGCCCTTATATCTCTTGCAAAGGAATACACCGAGATGGAGTCGGTACAAAAGGTCTATATTGCGACCTCGATACGAATACCCAGCTCCGCAACCATCTTCCAGTTCTGCGACGGCTCGCTTCAGAATATACAGAAAGAGGTTGCGGCAGAGCTTGGACTTGATGTCATCGACATATACTCAATGACACGTGACTATATGAACGTCATGATGCATTATACGTCTGATATAGTTCATCCGAACAAGACCTCCTACAACGAGATGGCACGGGCGATGTATGCCGCACTCAAAAACGAGGAATTCATCCCCACACCTGTTGCAAAATCAGAGACTGGCGTTGTATATCTCAAGACTGCGGGCAGCGACAGCGCTGACGGCTCCACACCCGACAAGGCTGTCAAAACTCTCGCAGGTGCGGTAGGACTGTTGCGTGAAAACGGCGGTACTATAGTAATATGCGGTTCTTACGAGCTTACATATGAGACACATTTGCCCGAACACAACGGCACTATCACGATCACATCAAAATATAACGGCACAGACTATTCCGCCTCGGGCGCAAAGCTGTCTATGCCGAAAAATCTCTATCTCTACGGAGATTATATATTTGAAAATATGACCTTCGAGGCAGCTGCTGTCAACATCATCAGCTGCAACTACAACAATGTTACCTTCGGAGATAACATAACTGTTACTCTTGCTTCGTCAACTACATCATATCCGCTCATACTTGCAGGATACAATGTTAATCTCGGCGGAGTAGAGCCCGAAAACATCAGCCTGCACGGAGAGTGCAACATTACCGTCAACAGCGGTACATGGTCATATGTCAGAGGCGGAAACAGACGCTCAAGCGCAGCATACCCCTTTGGCACGATAGACGAGGGTGCAAAGCTGACTGTAACGATAAACGGCGGAACGTATGTAACCACAGGCACAAACTTCACATCGGCTACCGGTATGAACAGCGTTGACGGTGAATGTAATCTCATCATTAACGGCGGTAAATTCAAGGGTAGTGTGTATGCCGTGAGCAGAGTAGGCTCCGTCAGCACCGCAACGAACGCAGAAATGAACGGCAAAGTCAACGTCACTATTACCGGCGGCGAATTCTCAGGCAAGATAGGCGCAGTCCAAGACGGAACGACAGCGGTAAACGGAGAGACATATCTCACTATACCGACGTCACTTGAAAGCAAGATAAGCGGCGACTTTACCAACGTTGAGAAAAAATAAGCGGTATTTTACATAAAACGCAAAAGCAATAAACACAAGAACCGATGCGGGGATATTCTCCCTTGCATCGGTTCTCTTTGTATAACGGGATGTAAAGAAACGGAGCCCCGTTCTTTGCTTATGTTATTTGGCAGAGTTGTTTTTTGCTCTTGCACCGTAGAGGGCATAGCCTCGCTCAACAAGCTTTACGGAGAGCAGAGCAAAGAGTGTTCCGAGAATAGCACCGACAAGCACATCGGTAGGATAGTGAACGTACAGATACAGTCTTGAAAAGGCTACAACCGAGCAAAGCACAAGTGCGGGTATTCCAATGTATCTCTTCTGAGTCAGGAACAGCACCACACAGCTCTCAAAGACACACAGAGTATGTCCCGACGGAAACGAATAGTCGCTGAGTGCCTCAACGAGCATACTGCTCTTATCAAACGCCGTATTGAAATCATACGGACGCATACGGGCAAACAGTGGTTTCATCGTCAGATTTCCGACTATAAATCCCATCAAAAGCGCAGCACCGATGCACAGCCCCGTTTTTCTCGTTTTTTTGAAAAACAGCATTACGACTGCAAGTGCGATAAAGAATATCCCGTCTTCACCCAAAAGCGTGATGAGCGGCATGAAAAGATCAAGAAACGCACATTTTATATGCTTTGCGATAAAATCAAGAATATTCAGCTCATACGAATTTAAAGCGTCCCACATAAATAAACTCCTTTTTATCCTTGCCGCCGTCAGGAGGGCTGACCT
This sequence comes from Eubacteriales bacterium, assembly GCA_045120955.1. Lineage (GTDB taxonomy): Bacteria > Bacillota > Clostridia > Oscillospirales > CAG-272 > JAZMZS01. The sequence goes on from JBGVFH010000021.1 coordinate 17,794, forward strand.
ACACCCGTTACCGCTTCTGTTGCGGTCATGTTGTAGATAAGAAAATCACTCCCCGACTTTCTGAGAAATACCGTCATATCAATGACCTCGGTTTTTTGCTGTGAGCCTCTTCTGCCGATATATGTGAGCTGAACACGGCAGGAAAAGCATTCATCGCTGTAGACGATAAACTCGCTTGCACTTTCCTCTGTGAACGTATATGACGTAGCCTCAAACTGCCAGCCCGTATTTATGCTTGACAGGTTCTTCCACGTTGTGCTGCTCGTATCAAAATACTTTCTGATATCAGACTTTGAGTATTTGAGATTTTGCAGATAGAGGGTGTATTTTTCAAAGGCTTCGATAAGGCGTGCTTCATGCTCTGCCTTGAGCGTACTGTTGTATACGGGCAACGCTTCAAAGCACATCGTTTCCTCGTCAAAGCGCACGATACATTCGGTTCCGTCTCCGTTTTTGACGGTTACGTTTGGCAAGGAGAAAAATCCGCTTACTGTATAGTCAGCATAGTTTATGCCGCTTACACCCTCATACAGGAAGGCGTTGTAAGCGGAGGAAGCTTCGCTTCCCTCTTTTTTATACTGTTCTCCAACCTCGGCATTTTCTATGTACGCGGTATATCCCTGCGGTATACGTATCGTTACGGAGCTTGAGGGGATAGAATACACGCCGCTGTTTTCGTCGTAGGTAAGACCCGTCTCCTCTCCTGCGCTGTTCTTTACGGTAAACGAGGGAGTAGAGAGAAAGCCGCTGACCGAATAGGGGATATACTTTCCGCCTGCCGCACCTCCCGACAGCTTGTACGCATCGGTGATGACCGCATCGCCTGCGATATAGCTTTCACCTACCTCTATTCCGTTGGCATAAAGTGTATTTCCCTCGGGAATGAGAAGGTCATATGAGTTATCGGGCATTGCAAAGGCAAGCTTTACGTCGCTGAGCTTGTAGTATGAAAAACCGTGCTCGGTCTTCTCGTCTCCGACGCACAGATAAAAGGTGGCAAAGCGCACGCCCTTGCTGTAGACGTTGTACGCATGGGTGCTCTCCACGGTGCTGACAGTCTCGGCAAAGGTTATTTGTTCTCCTGTGAACTGCTCCCCGATAAATGCAAGCACCTCTTCCTTGGACTCAAAGACGGCATAGCTGGTCTTTGACATTTCGATAAGCTCTGTGAGGTCGGGTGCCTTGAAATATTCGTTGAATACCTCCTCAGCCTTATATTTCGGCTGAGTGGACTCATATTCATAAAGAATGTTGTTTATAAATCTCAGCCCAAAGGCAAGAGCAATGATGAATATTGCTATTACCGAAAAGTATACGGTATAAAAGATCGGGAAATGCGCTCTTTTTGATCTGCGCTTTCTGAAATTCTCCTCTGTGATGCCCTCGGACACTTGCTTGTCCTGCTCACTGAGTATATCAAGATCGTTTTTGTTGTTCATTTTCTATCCTTTTTATGCTTCGGGTGCTATGCAGAAAAATGTAGGTATTTGTCTTGGCATGGTAAATGCCTTGTAGTTGTTTACAAGTCCTTTTTTCTGATATTTGTCAAGCGTGTCGTAGTTGTAGTCCTCGTCATACACTTCCCAGTATTTCTCATAGTAGAGCATCGAGGAGGAGCCGCCGTCGAGCATTGCCGCCGTGACAGCACCGTACTTGACCATTACGTCTATTACGTCGTTGTATGTAGCGCCCATGCTTGCGGCGCTTCTTCCGTCGGTTACAAGGAATATCATCGTTCCGTCCGCACGCTGACCGATAGCGGTTCTTTGCGATACTGCGGTGTTGTTTTCTACCTTGTGAAGCGTTACCTCGCTTCCGTCGTTTGAAATAAGGATGTTCTCCGTGCTCGTGGTTTGAAAGCAAACACCGTCACGCACGCCTATCTCGTCCGCCTCAGCTTTTGTCAGATCGTCAAAAACCACCAGCTTGTTGTTTTTGTCAATACCGATAAACGTCTTTTGCGTTGACTGCGACCATACACATTCGCCCTTTGAGTAGGTAAGCCCGATGGGAGTGTTTCCCGTTCCGACTCCGCCGGGATCGTTGAACTCTCCCGCATTCGTTGCGGCAATGCAGCCCTCTCTGTTGACTATCGTGAAGATATCGACTCCCTCGACCGAGGTATTGGTAAAATCACTCGAGGTTCCGACGTATACTCTTGACGGGTCACGTACAAGCAGCAGATATCCCTTGTAGGTGGGGTTTGTTATAGTAATGAGCTTCATGCCGTTTACCGCATCTGCCCATTCGTCATCCGAGCCGTTGTTTGCCGAGCTTGAGCTGCCGCCGTTGTTTGTGTCGGTGTAGTTATTTTTATAATCGTCAAAGGAGATGACCTCTTTTGTGACGTTTGAGCTTTGTTCGAGTATATCCGCTACCAGCTCATCACCCAAAAACAGCCCCGGTACCCATTTCGTGGCGCTTGCCTGCATGGCTGAGAGCACGAGCGTGTTTCGTATCGTCTCGCTCGGTCCGTGAGCCACGGTTGCAACGACACTGACAACGCCTATCACGAGCAGAAGTATCAATGTCGCAAACACAAGAAGTGAGCGCATGATGTATGTATGCGCGCGGCTTTTTCTCTTATAAAGATGTCTGTTGCCTTTCTTTTGATTTTTGTTGATTTTTCTAAGTTCCACAGTTTTTTCCTCATCACAGCAATATTGTAAAACATTCCTAAATTATGTATTTTGACATAACTCAACTGTAATTTGTTCTTTTAAAGTTTCCTTTTTTAAAAAAGTGTATATAAACACATTCTATTATATAACTAACAGCTTTTTTTGTCAATACAGAAAAAAAGCGGCTTTGGGCATAAATGCCCGTGCGCTGTCAGATGCCGCTCAGTCCGAGATACGGGTGTTTTGACTCTGCTTTCTTTTTGCACGGCGTATGCGGTTTATATGCCGCTCGAAATCACCGTTTCGGATAAGCTCTGCCAAAACGTACTGCTCAAATACGGCAACGGTGCAGGAGTAAAATCCGAGCTTGCTCTCAAATTCGGACAGCAGCCCCATCGGGAGCACCATGTAGCCCACACGGATAGAGGGAGCGATGGTCTTGGAAAAGGTGTTTAGATATATCACAGACTCCTGACCCGCAAGAGAGAATACGGTGTCCTCGTTTTTCTTTGACACAGTCAGCTCTGAATCATAGTTGTCCTCAATGATAAAGCCCCCGCGTTCTTTTGCCCAGTGCAGATATTCTCGGCGCTTTGAGGCGCCGGCGGTAATGCCGCTGGGGTAGCTGTTAAACGGAGTGATATGTAAAACGGTCGCCTCCGTTTTCTCGAGCTCCCGTGTCCTTATTCCGTCATGACACAGCTTCAGCATATCACAGCGCACACCGCTTGCCTCGTATACACGCCGTATTTTTTCGTATGAGGGGGACTCAAGTGCGAATATCCTGTCCTTTCCGAGAAGCTGTACTATGAGACTGTACAGATATTCAGCCCCCGAGCCGATTATGATCTGCTCGGGCAGAGCGTTGATGCCGTTAACTCTCAAAAGATACGAGCATATCGCACTGCGAAGCTCAGCCGTTCCTCTGTTCGGGCTTTTTACGAGGATCTTCTCGCCATAGTCGAGCAGTACCTTGCGCATGGTCTTTGCCATTACCGAAAACGGAAACTCGCCGCTTGCGCTGTGGGTGTTCGAGTGCCTTGAACCTAAAAAAGCGGGGCGATCTGTCCCTAAGCGGTCAGCTGTGGGAGAAAAGTCGTTTTCCTTATATATTACAAAATATCCGCTGCGCTGGCGTGCCTCTATATATCCCTCGTCGCACAGCAGCTCGAGTGCGTGCTCGACCGGTACTACGCTGATGTTTGTCTCAGCCGATAAGGTCCGCTTTGACGGGAGCTTGGCACCGTATGCGTACACACCCGCAACGATGTCATCCTTTAGCTGTTCATACAACTGCAAATACGCCGTTTTTGAGTTGCTTTTATCAATATGGTACTTCATCTGGTAATATAAATCCTTTTCAATCTGAACATTTCTATATGGTCAGATATATTATATAATAGCAACGTTGATTTGTAAAGACAAATGCTGTATTTTTTTACAGTATATAGAAATTTTGAAAGAAGCAACAACACTATGACTAAAAGAGCAGCAGTAATAAACGATATATCGGGACTTGGCAAATGCTCGCTTGTTGCGGCGGTGTCCGTGCTTTCCTGCCTCGGCGTTGCGGCGTGTCCCTTGCCCACGGCAGTTCTGAGCAATCAAACGGGGTATGACAGCTTTTTCATGGATGACTACACCGATAAAATGCCCGTCTATATCGAAGAATGGAAAAAGCGTGGGATACGCTTCGACGCAATATCCACAGGCTTTTTGGCAAACGAGCGGCAGGTAGGCATCATAGAGGATTTTATCCGTGATTTCAAAAGTGCCGATACCTTGCTGATAGTTGACCCCGTTATGGGTGACGGCGGGCATATCTACAGTACATATACCCCCCAGCTGTGCGATAGGGTATGCAAGCTTGCGCTGAGCGCTGATGTTATCACACCCAATCTGACCGAGGCGAGTCTTTTGCTCGGTGTCGACCCGACAGAGAAAAGAACAGTCGAAGAGGTGTGCAAAATGGCAAGTAGCCTAATGGACAAAGGACCCTCAAGGGTCGTTATCACGGGAGTAAAGGACGGCGGACAAATTCACAACATCGTCGCAGACAAAGGAGAGGTCGGTGTTGTCAGCTCGCTTTATACAAAAGGGGACTATTCCGGTACGGGAGACCTGTTTGCGGCTGTCGTCACGGCAGGACTTGTCAAGGGATATACTCTTTATGAGAGCGTGAGTGCGGCGGCAAAATTTACCGAGAGGGCAACAGCAGAAGCTTTTCTGTTAGGTGTTGACAGAAATGACGGAGCTGAATTTGAAAAATATTTACCTATGCTTTTGGAGGAATTAAAATGAAAAAGACAAAAATGTTTGCGTTGACGGCTATGTTTGCCGCCTTGATAACAGTAATGACAGCGTATGTTTGCCACATACCCGTAGGAGTAAACGGCGGATACATACACTTCGGAGATGCTTTGATATACTGTGCGGCATCTGTACTGCCTTTACCGTATGCGTTGGTTGCCGCCGCTATCGGAGGAGGTCTGGCGGATCTTTTGACTGCACCGATGTGGACGGTAGCAACCGTCATTATCAAAATGGCGATAGCTCTGCCGTTTACCTCGAAAAAGAGCGGCACCATCTGCACGAGAAATATTATTGCCGTGGTCATCTCAGGTATCATTTCGGCTGCAGGGTATGCGCTGGCTGAATGGATAATGTTCGGAAATTTTGCGGCAGCCATCGCAGGTATCTGGGGAAGTGCCGTACAGTCGTGCGGCAGCGCTGTGCTGTTTATTCTCATCGGCTTTGCGCTTGACAAATGCAAGGTGAAAACCAAAATTTTGAGGTGAGGGCATGGGAAATATAGTTTATTCTTACGGCGAGTCCGTGTACATGAATATAACAAACAAATGTTGTTGCTCTTGTGTGTTTTGCATCAGAAGCCAAAAGGATGCAATAGGCTCCGCAAGTTCGCTGTGGCATGACAGAGAGCCTACGATAGATGAAATAATCGCCGCAATAGATGCCTTTGACCTGACGGATGCGACCGAGGTGGTCTTTTGCGGCTACGGTGAGCCGACCTGCGCACTTGACAATTTGATAGCCGCAGCAAAATATATTCGTGAGCATTATCGGGTAAAGCTGCGTTTGAACACAAACGGACTCTCTGACCTCGTAAACGGCAAGCCGACAGCGAAGATTTTGGGCGAATATATTGATGAAGTCTCTATCAGCCTAAATGCGCCGACGGCTCGGGCGTATATGGAGGTGACACGCCCCGTTTTCGGAGAGGGCTCGTTTGAGGCGATGCTTGCTTTTGCCGCAGAGTGCCGCAAATATGTAAAAAGCGTGAAAATGTCTGTGGTCGATACGATCTCCTCTGAGGATATAGAGCGCTCGCAGGCATTGGCGGACTCTCTCGGCATACCGCTTAGAATCCGTCATTATTCGGACTGAGAAAAAGAAAAGAGTGAACAAAACAGTTTAATGCGCCCCTGTCAATCAGACAGGGGGCGCATTATGGCGGGCATTGACCGCTTTTTAGGCGGTGTATTAACTTTTATTAAATATGTGCACAAAGGACAAGTCCTATACATTCCCTCGAAGAGTGTCGTGGCACATTCCGACATACTCCCTTACCGCAAAATGAACAAACAGCGGAGTGGAAAAAGGAGCACTGATGCCGTAGCAGGGAATATCCGTCTGCTTTTTCATCAGCCTCATCGCCCTGTAAAGATGAAAGTTGTTTGTCACGATAGCTATGCTCTCATATCTGTCACCTATAAGAGAGAGGGTGTTTTTTATATTTTCCGCCGTGTCCGTGCTTTTGTCCTCCATGATGAGTCTGTTCTCGGAGATACCGTTTTCAGAGAGAATTCGCCGCATACACTCAGCCTCGCTGATGTTCTCTCTCTCACCCTTGCCTCCCGAGAGGACTGCTACGGTGTCGGGGTTGTTTTTGAGATATTCAAGGGCGCTGATAATGCGGTTGTACAGCGCAACAGACGGCTCCTCGCCATTGACCGCCGCCCCGAGCACAATGATACACTCAACGCCATCGGGGGCGGTAGAGAACATATACCCTATGATAAAGCCCTCACATACCGCAAACGAGGTCAGGAGAGCTATGATGAGTATCATCGAGATAACGCACGCAGGATGCTCGAGCGGAAATCTTCCGACAAGCATAATATAGGCGCCGAGCGCCGAGAGTATGAGCGCAGCGGCAGGCCATATCCACAAAAGCGATGTGTGTATACCTCCTCGGATAACTATCACGAGAAAATAAGAAAAAAACAAAAGAGCCGGACAGAACAGTATCAACGCACGCCGAAAGAAGAGCCGCTTATTGCGCGGTGCCTCGGCGTTTTCTTTTTTTGTGCTTCCCGTTTCTTCTGTTTTTTTCATCTTTATAAAAATATATCCTTTTTCGTTCGTTATTCTTTGCTGTTGCCGCCGCCGAGCTTTTCCGAGACCTTAAAAAATTGTTCTCTGTCGAGTATGACGTTGAGAGCAGAGAGCATAGCGTTTACGCTCATCTTGTCGGGAAGCCCGAGCTGTCCGCACAGCTCTGCACGGCGTTGAGAGCTCTGCGCAAGCCCTGTCAGACCTGCCTCGTACAGGTCTGTTTTTGTTATTCTGTCACGTTTTGGTGTCGCTCCGTTTGCAAACGGCAAAAACAGTTTTCGCAGTATGTCCGCATCTATGCCCTCAACACCGAGCGTTCCCTCGGCAGAGGCATATTTTTTGCGTTTTTCTTTACCTTTTATTTGAGGAATGTAGAGCTGATATATTTTGTCGGGGGGAACTGCTGAGGTAATGTGCGAGCGGATGAGCGTGCCCGCCCCGTCGCTGTCGGTCAGCACTATTACGCCTTTGTCGGATATTTTCTTTATGAAAGACAGCTTTTTCTTTTCGCGAAAAAGCGAAAATCCGCCCGTTGTGAATATTTCCGCATCTATTATCGAATTGAGCTTTATCTTGTCGTACTTGCCCTCTACAATGACGGGCATGGAGATGTGCAGCTTTTCCATTTTTACCTCCTGCAGTCGCTCGAGATGGTGCACAGCAGCCGCTCAAGAGCAATAAAGTCGGAAAATGAAAACTTCATTTCGGAGTCAGCATCTACGCACAGCATCATCGCACGCTCGAGCTTTTGTGCGGGGATGGCTTTTGCCGTGCGTGCGTACAGCTTTGCTTTGTATTCGTGTATCTTCAGCTTTTTTGCTATTGCCGAATCGTCAAGCCCCGCCTCGGACAGCTCCTTTACCATGCACAGCGTGCCGTACACCGAGCAGACAGAAGCAAGAACTGCCTTCGGCTTTACATCCGTGTCGGTTTTTTTGTATTCACCGAGCACCTTGAACATTTCAGCCGTGTTGCCTGACAAAACCGAATTTGCAAGTGCGAATGCGCCTATCTCTTCGTTTTTTGAGCAGATGTAGATCATGTCCTCGCGTCTGACAGAGTCCTCCTTCATAGCGTGCTTGTATGCGCATACCTTTTCTATCTCTGATGAAAGCATCTGCATACTGCGCCCGCATCTCTCCACCATAAAATTGCAATCCGCTTCGCTTACGCTCAGCCCCTCATGCTCAAAATGCCGTTTTATCCAGTTGGCAAGCTTTGCGGGAGTGGTCTTGTCAAATACTACCGTCTTTACAGCTTTGCCGAGGGCGGCGTTCAGCTTTGCGGCGGCTTTTGAATTTTTTGCCGTGTCGAGCATATCGCACTCAGCATATATGACAAAAACGCCCTCGTCATTTTTGTCTGCCTCGCTCACGATTTGAAAAAGCTCCTTTAGCAACGAGTCCTTCGCATTGTTAAAGTTGACCCCCGACAGCTCCGTCAGACGCTTATCCTGCATAAACGCAGTCTGACCTACCGCCTCCGACAAATTGCCAAAGCCGCCGTCAAGGTAGTTTATCACCGTGTGGTTAAAGCTCTCGAGCGCTTCGTCAGAGAGTATAGCCTGCCTTATTTTTGTCAGATAATATCTCTTGAGATATTCTTCCTCTCCTGCAAGGAGATAAACACCCGACAGGCCGTTTTTTATTTCGTTTTTCAGCTCCGCTTCTGTCATGATGTCTGCTCCTTGTGTGCTTTATCTCTCACAGCGCTGTGCCGTGAGTCTGAGCCTTGTAATTTCGCATTTCATTCCGTTGGTTTCGATGGAATAATCGACGGAAAGCGTTCCGCCGTCTTTTGTGAGGGTGTTTTCCAGCCGCTTTGTCACAACGCACAGCTCTATTGGCATATACGGCGTTTGATAGGTGCATATGTGGCGTTTCCCGCTTTCAAATACCATTGCCATGCGGTAATTGCCTGAGCGCATGAGAGTGACAAGCTCCGGATTTTTCATGTCAAAATTGACACTCGTGACCGATCCGTCCATGCCCGTGAGCTTGCTCTCGTCATAGGACAGACAGTATTTTCCGTCCTTTGTGACAGTCAGCTCCCCCTCGGTATAAAATTCCACCTTCTCACTCTGAACATCAAGCTCCTCGGGCGGCTGTGCGAGAGGTGCAAGCACCTCCGTCGCCATTTCGGTGTAGTCTGACTGCTCGCTGTTTATCATTATGTTAAATTTTGTCTTTTTCATTATTATCACACATTGATACAAATTTTTTGTAAGATCCCAAAAACATCTCATACCGACCGCAAAAACGCAGTCGTTTCATACGCAGGGATATTTGCCTGTGCGCACATCATTACGATTGCGGGCAAATTCGTTATCTATAATAATAACATATCAAAAATGACAAGTCAAGTTGTGTCAGGTTTTTACAATCACCGATGTGTAAAAAAGCTGTCGATTTCGGAAATACTAATAAAAAATTGCAGAGGGTTAACATATGAAAAATATAAATAACAAAAAAATTGCGGCGGTGTCGCTTGTCTGCTTGATGCTTTGCTTTTGTACCGTGACCGCCCATGCCGTGTCTGAGCCGGGGAGCCCGGAGTTTTTTGAAGAGCGTGACCTTATCGCAAGAGCGGTCGAGCTGACCGCACCTAATGCGTCCTACGTTGCCCGTCTTGCCATCGCCTCTGTCATAGTCAACAGAGCACAGGATCCCCGTTTTCCGTCGGATATCCGTTCGGTCATATACGAGAGGGGAGCGTTTGAATGTGTAACATCCCCCGATTTTGAGACCTGCGATATTTCCTACCTGTCAAAGACCGCCGCAAGAGATGCGCTCCTCGGCTATGATGTAAGCTCGGGTGCGCTTTACTTTAAAAAAGGGAATATTGCCGAGTCTGACGGCTCATGCTTTTATCACTCGGGCTTTCTTTTTTACCGTGAAATGCCGTGATTGCCCGAAATGCGGTGAATTTGCGTCAAAGCTGGCTTGCCGTAATTTCGAAAACGGGAATGGGTATTTATGAGATAAAGCAAGTCAGCTGTTGGTAGTTGCACTTGCTTTTTGTCACAAGTAAAAATCCCGATATTACCCTGCATTGCAGGAAAGTATCGGGATTTAAAATGTGAGATCATAACAGCAAGGTATTACTCAAAGCTTTCGATTTCCTCAATACAGCATCCTGCGAGGACGATGGTGAGGGTGGTTGAGCCGCTTACGTTTTCAAAAGCTGCCTCGCCTATTGGAAGGGCATAGGCACTTACTATATCGCCTTCAAATATATTTTCGTATGTACACATAGAAAAGCAATAATAGCTATTCTCGTCCGCATCCACGAGCTGAAACTCGGTAAGAGTCGTTTCTTCATCCAAGTCGGTCTCATATATAGCGACAACGTAAGCTTCGGGAAGATAGATGAGCTTGTCGCCGTATTTAGCTATGTTTTTGTTGAGCATTTTATATTCGATCAAATTATCTGTGTACGCCTCAAGTCCGTCTTTTTTGTTTTCTACAAACAATTTTGTATTCTCGCCAAGCATCACCTTTGCCTTTTCTGTAATAGTAAACGGCATGACCTCGTTTTCCTGCAAAAGTTCAAACAATTCGAGCACTCTCGAGTCCTTGTCCGAGTTTGTCACTGTTCCGTCCGAATTACCGCCACTCGTTATCTCGTTGAGGTTACTGCACGAAGCAAAACTGCCAAGCATGAGAAGTGCGCACATCACAGTGAATATTATTCTGATAAACTTTGTAGACATTTTTATTTTCCTTATATGTTTCTGTTTGTTTTTTCACGGTTTACCGCTTCAGCGACAGCATTGTAGAATTTTTTCCATTTAATATTTTTGTCGAGCTGATAGAATTTGTTATACTCATGGTCAAGAATCCAGACGGGCTTGCTGGGGAGCCACACACAACCGTTCGGTCTTGCTCCTACATGAAAATCAAATCTACTGTTTGCGGATTTCAGTTGCTTTGTTATAGCAAAACCGCCCTTTGCCGTCTTTTGCACTTTGGCTAAAAATAAATCGTCCGCCCCTGAGATAAATTCGCGTTCTACGATCTTCGCAAGCTCTTCGTAGGGCATACGTATAGTTTCGCAAGATGAAGCTGCATCAACAACCTTGTCGCATATTTTGTCCATCAGTCCCATATAATGTTTCTCCCTTTTGATTAGAATGTTTTGTTAAATATAAATTTATATCTGATAGATAGTATATCATACTTTTTAGTTCATGTCAATAAGTTTTTGTTTTTGTTAGAATAATAGGGAATAAGACATAAGGGGGAAGGTATGAAAACTATATACGAGCCGGAATATTTGAAGCTGGGATTGAAGATAGCATATTATCGCAAGCTGAGAGGGATAACGCAGGAACAGCTGGCAGAGAAGATAGACCGAACTCCTGCTTTTATCGGTCATGTGGAGGCGCCGAATATCAGTAAGGCGGTATCACTTGACACTTTGTTTGACATTGCAAATGCGCTTGATGTGCCTGTATATAAGTTCCTTATGTTTGATGATGAATAGTGACCATATTATTTCTGACTTATATATTATCCAAGCGAGAACCCGAAGCGTGACAGCTTCGGGATTTTTTTCTCTTTGCTTATTGTTTTTTAAAAGTCCATAACGAAAGTTTTTATTTAAAAAAGCTCGCAAGAAAAACAGCGTCTCACATGAGGCGCTGTTTTTGTGTTGGCACATTTTTATGCATTTTTTCGAATTGCTTTGAAATATAGTGAAATGAAGAATATATAAAAAATTGGCGGAGAAGGAGAGATTTATCTGGGAACGCAATGCGTTCCGTCGCACATCCAAAACATAGTCGTCTCACTTAGGCAACTCCTTGCCCTTGTGATACTCCTTGTTTTGTCACTCCTCGCCCTCTCATCATCTGCCATCCGGCAGCGGTCG
>JBGVFH010000022.1:0-28935 GCA_045120955.1 Eubacteriales bacterium
CCCCCCCCCCCCACAACTGCCTCTGTTTGGCAAGCTTCTTTAATTATTCTGCAGGGATATACTTGTCGATGATGGACTGTACCGTTCCGTCAGCGATAAGCTCCTCGAGCGCTGTATTGACCTTGTTGAGGAGCTCCTCGTTATTCTTTGCGACAGCGATCGCATATTCCTCTGTGAGCCATTCTGTGTCAAGTATCTTGAGCCCTGAGTTGGAAGCAACGTAAGACTTTGCGGGTTCGTTGTCGATGATAACAGCCGAAACCTTGCCTGAGATGAGCGCCTGAACTGCGTCATTTCCTGTCTTGTAGCTGATAACGGCATCCTCACCGTAGCCGCCTTTCTCGGGAGTGTCGGAAGCATAGATATGACCTGTAGTATCCTGCTGAACGCCAATCTTGATGCCGTCCTTGCCGAGATCCTCCAGAGAGCTTACATTTCCGCCGTCCTTAACGATAACGACCTGAACGCCGGTTGCGTATGTCTTTGTGAAGTTTACGTTCTCAAGGCGATCGGGAGTAACTGTCATGCCCGCCATACCGATGTCGTACTTGCCCGATTGAACACCGCCGATGATAGAACCGAACTCCGTATCTATTATTTCGAGCTCCATGCCGAGCTTTTCTGCTATTTTAGCCGCTATCTCAGCGTCGATGCCTACAATGGTGTCGCCGTCCTTGTATTCATAGGGAGGGAAGGCTGCGTTTGTAGCCATTGTGAGCTTGTTGTCATCGCCGCAGGAAGAAAGTACGGTACACATACCGAGGATCATCAGCAGCGAAAGTGCCAGACTAAGAATCTTTTTCATTTTTCTGTCTCCTATCTAAAATAAATATAACCGACCGCCATATGTGACGGTTATTCCTTGCATTTTCTATTTTATCACTTATATCTGCTGTTTTCAATATGCATTTTAGACAATTATTAAAAAAATACTTGGCTATAACATATATTTATGCAGTTTATCATTTTTGCAACGCCCGAATATACAGTTATATTCAGTTTTTGCTGAATATTATTCATGGTTTTTATATACCGTACGCATACTGCAGATAATATTGTGCAGTTTTTTTGTTGGGAGAGCACTCTTAAAACCGAGCGTCCCGATATCGGCACGCCGACATTCTATCTCAAATATCATCTCTCCGTCAAGCGTTCGGCTGCAGTGAAGCGTTGACCTTGCTTTGACTGCGGCACCGTACGCCGCAAGTATCTGGGGAGGTGCCGCCTCCGCCGCAAGCAGAAATTCGTCGAGAGTGCTGATGTCATTGAATACGGCAAAGTCTCCGTTAGTCCTTGCGCAGAGCTTTACAATAATGCTTTTGTCCTTGCGGCCGAGTGACACCGCTATCTTCTTTGCTCCGAGTGTTGTTATATAATCGCAAACAGCGCACAGCATCCCGACAAAGCCCTCAAGGTTTAATCGTACATACTCGTACTCACAGCAATCGTCTTCAAGCACAACCTCGCAGCAGCGTCCCTCTTTATTTGAGGCTTCGCTGTAGCATTTCTGCCACGCACGCAAAAGCCCGCTTGCCTTGTGCGGAGCGGTTCCGTCGGCATCAACGCCCTCCGAAAAGAAAGCGCAAAGCGCATTGCTGATACGGCCGGCAGAGGAGAACAGTGACGAGAGGCGTTTCAGCTCAGCGTCGGTGAGTGCTTTGTCCTCACACATCGAGGCAACGGAGCCGTAACTGATGTAACCGTTTTCCTGCTCTGCTCTCAGCTTTTGCGAGAGGGCAGGGATGTCGCTTGCGGGGTAGAGTATGAGCACGCTTGCCCTTTCGTTGTTGCAGAAAAATACATATGCGGTAAAATCGCACAGCACACGGAGAAAACAGCCTTTTCCTGATGCGGCGCTGTCGGTGCGTATGCTTTCGGCAATATGCTTTTGAAGCAGATGCGTGCCGATTTTTATATCGGGGTGCTCAACGCTGAAATCGCGGCTCGTGAAAATAAGCTTGCCGTCGGTATCGGCAATGGCAAAATTGCCGCTGCATAAAGTGTCCCCCGCACTCGGTGCAGTACCGTGTACAGCGTTTTTATTATCATATTGTTCTTGTGTTTGTTTGGGTATCGTTACAGGCAATGCTTTTTCCTCCAAAATAACATATCTTAACCGAGCAGCTCATGAAAGCTGTGCCCGATCACCTTTGCAATAGCGACAAGCTCAATATCCGTGACAAAGCGCTGTCCGCTTTCAATGCGTTGTATGGCATTTTTGTCGATGTCAAGACCGACAAGCTGAAGCCTGTCAGCGAGCTCTCTTTGCGAGATATTCAGTTCTTTTCTGTATAGGGAGATTTTCTTTCCGCAAATGTTGTTGCGGCCGTCGCTCGTTTTGTTTATAAACATATATTTCACCTTTGACATTCAGTGTGTGTCATGTAGTATATTATAGCTTCTTTGCGCAAATGCGTGACATTTAGTGAGTGTCAAGCAAATACTACATAAAATTTTTTAATAATGCGTCTATTCATACTGCGTTAACAATTTGATGATATTATTAAAAATAATAGAATTCAAACGAAACTTTTTTCGGAGGGCGCAGATGAAGATCGGAAATACAGAGCTGAAATACGGGCTGATGTTAGCGCCCCTTGCCGGTTTTACAAATGCGGCATTCAGAGAGATATGCGCCGAGTGCGGAGCTGAGTATACCGTCAGCGAAATGATAAGCGCAAAGGCGGTCTGCTACAACGATAAAAAAACGCTGACCCTCGCAAAAAATTCCTCCGATATTCCGATGGCGCTGCAGCTTTTCGGATCTGAGCCCGAATATATTGCAAGGGCGGTAAAAATACTGACAAGCGATGAGTATCTGTCGCAAAACGACAGCGTCATGCCTGCCGCAATAGATATAAACATGGGCTGCCCCGTGCACAAAATAGTCTCAAACGGCGAGGGCAGCGCACTTATGAAGGACAAGGCAAGAGCGGCGCAGGTCGTGCGTGCCGCTTGCGAGGCATCGGCGCTTCCCGTGACCGTGAAAATACGTGCGGGCTTTTACAGCACAGAGAAAAACGCACCCGAATTTGCAGCTGCCCTTGAGGCGGCAGGTGCGGCGGCTGTGTGCGTTCACGGCAGGACCCGTGAGCAGATGTACAGCGGCGAGGTCGACATTGATATTATAAAAGAGGTAAAGACGGCGGTGTCCATACCCGTAATTGCCAACGGAGATATCAAAAGCGGGGCGGATGCCATGCGTATGCTCGAATGCACCGGCTGTGATGCGCTGATGATAGGCAGAGGCGCTGTCGGAAATCCGTGGATATTTGAGAGTATCAAGTCATATATGGACAAAAAGGACGTACGCTGTGTCAGCAGAGAGGAAAGGGCGCAAATGGCAAAGCGGCATCTTCGGATGATGTGTGCGCACCTTGGCGAGAGCAGGGCGGTGCCCGAGGCGAGAAAAGCCGTGTGTGCATATTTCACCGATTTCCCCGGAGCGGCGGCGGCAAGAGCGGAGATCAACTGTGCGGCGAGTGCCGAGGCGATGTGCGGTATAATAGACAAGCTTTTGACATAGGCGGTACTTGCCGTCGGCAAAAAACGGCGGCGGAAAAATCTTTGCAATTTGATAAGATCGGAACGGGAGGGATTTTTCTGAAAAAAGAATATGATGAAAAAGCCCTCGTTGCCAAAGCAAGAAAGGGTAGCTCGGAGGCTTTTGGGGTTCTTGTGCGGCAAACGCAGCTGCTGGTGTACAACCTGGCGCTTCGTATGACGAAAAATGAGCAGGATGCGCTCGATATGTCGCAGGAAGCATACATAAAAGCATGGAAGTCGATATCCAAGTTTGAGGGGAACTGTTCGTTTTCTTCTTGGATGTATACAATAACACGCAATGTGTGCATAGACCACGCAAAAAAGATGAAGGGCAGAGGCACGCTGAGTCTGACAGTGGATGACGGTGAGGGCGAGCGGTGCGAGCTGGCACTTGCATCGGACGACGGACCCGAGAAAATATACGAGCAAAAGGAACGGGTGCAGGCGGTGCGGGACGCAATAGAAAAGCTCTCGGATATACAGCGGGAGGTAATAATTCTTTGCGATATAGAAGGCTTTTCGTACAAAGAAACAGCTCTGACCCTCGGAATTGAAGAAGGCACGGTAAAGAGCAGGCTGTTCAGAGCGAGAGAAAAACTGCACCAGATCTTAAAAAGCAGGGAACATTTATAATTATTTTCAGTCAAAAGTATTAGGTGAAAGAAAGGCGGTGAGGCAGATGCATCAGATGAGATGTGAAGAAGCAAGAGAGCTCCTTTTCGACTATGCGGACGGCACGCTTGACGGTACGTTTAGCGAGAGCGTGCGAGAGCATCTGTCGCATTGCAGGGAGTGCCGTGAAGAATATGAGCAAATATTGCAGGACAGGGAACAATTAGAAATAGCCTATCACTCGGTTCCCGACGGTCTGTGCGATTCTGTGATGAGCGCAATAGACAAATATGAAAAGGAAAAGAAGAGGGCGGGCAGAAGGCTCATGTTTGTCCGTTACGGCTCGCTTGCGGCATCGGTTGCCGTTGTTATTATGTGTGCGTTCTTCATCATGCCGAAGATGTCAGATATAAACAACAGCGGCGGAAGTGCTCCGCAGAGCACGAGCGCATCCGGCAATTTTGACAACAGAGACGAGGCGGTTGAAGATAACTGTGAACAGTTCGATATGCCGAGTGTATCGGATAAGGACGGTGTGGCAGACAAAGATACGGAAGTAAGCGACAAGGCGGACACAGCGGCAAATGACGCTACCAACGGCGGAGCGGACGGTACTTTTGACGGCGATACGGAGGCAGACATATCTAATAATATATCGGAGAGCATTGTCGCTCAGAGTATGATAGAGGCGGTATATTCGGTAGATGAATTGACGAAGGCGGATTTTGACAGTCAGGGGTATAAAGGATATTGGTATGACTCACAGCAGACGAATGCGGTATTTTTTGCAACGGACAGCCTCAGAGAATACTGCAGCACAAACGCAACCAAGCTCGACACCGACTCGTTAAAAACGGAGATCACGGCGGCGGAAAACTATGTAAAACTCAACTTCTTGCAGTTCACGAGCCGATCATATATCATCGTTATATTTAAATAAATAAAAATTTTGTATGCGATAAAAATGCAAAAATGTACTTGCAATTTGAAAACCGATGTGATATAATAGCTTGTACATGGCATATTTATGCCTATTTTGACTTTTAATCGTAATAATAGAACATATTTCGGAGGAATATATCAAATGGTCGGTGTATTAAGTGTTATACTTGTTTTGGCAGGAATTGCTCTTGTGGCAATGGTGTTGCTTCAGAGCGGAAAGTCGCACGGTCTCTCAGGATCGATCGCGGGAGGCGCTGAGACCTTTTTCGGCAAGACAAAGGGCAAAAAAATGGACGGAATTCTCAACAAGGCTACTACGATCTTAGCTATCGGTTTTGTTGCACTTCTTCTCGTTGTATATTTTGTTCAGCCCGATTATGAGAATGTTCAGAGACCCGACTCGGGTATCGGCAACTCACAGTATTATGAGGCAGAAGATACAAGCAAGGACACAACGGAAGATACTGCACAGGATACAAGCGCTGACAGCTCAGCTGATACATCCGCTGATACAAGCGCTGACAGCACATCCGATACGTCCGTACAGTAAGAGAAAAAACATCCGTCCGAATTTCGGGCGGATTATTTTTTTAAGTTGTGCACAAACTATCAATGAGGTTTTTATATGAAAAAGAAAATAAGCAAAAACAACAGAACAAAAAAGAACGCCCGTCTGTTTGCGAAAAAACAGCGCCGCAGTGCAAACAGCCGAGCGCAAAATATAAGGAGACATACCTCTGAAAACACGCAAAAGAACAAGTCGGTGTCCCCTGCAAAAGCACCCATAGAGCCTCAGCTCGGTATGACCTTTGACGGTATTTTATACAAAATGAGAGCAGGCAGAGGCGGGGCACGCTATTATGTGGTTCCGTCCAGCCGCCGTATCAGCTTTGATATAGCGGTGCAGTCTCCCCTCAATGCAAAAGAGGGCGAGCTTGTCGAGGTAAAACTCATAAAGCTGCCGCACAGAGACAATGCGGCACTTTGCAAGATAACAAAGGTGTTCGGAGCCGCAGATTCGAAAGAGGCAAATTACGAGGCTATACTCAGCGCCAACGGTATTGAGACGGAGTTTCCGTATCAGGTGACAAAGGAGGCGCAGGCAGTGAGCGAGCAGCCGCTCTCGCCCGAGGGCAGGGAGGACTTGCGCACCTCTTTGATATTCACTATCGACGGAGCTGACGCAAAGGACCTTGACGACGCTGTTTCGCTTACCGTCAAGGACGACGGGTGGGAGCTCGGCGTTCATATAGCGGATGTCTCGCATTATGTCAGAGAGGACAGCGAAACAGACCGTGAGGCAATGCGCAGAGGTACGAGCGTGTACTTTACCGACAAGGTCGTGCCCATGCTTCCGAAGTCCCTTTCAAACGGAGCCTGTTCGCTCAATGCGGGAGAGGACAAGTATGCCATGTCCGCTCATATTACGCTTGACAGCAATGCAAAGCTCGTCGGTGTGAAAATAAAAAAGAGTATCATCAACTCAGCCGTCAGAGGCGTATACAGCGAGGTAAACGATCTGTTTTTACACGGCGAGAGCTCCGAGTTTTACAAAAAATACGAGACGGTATACCCGACTCTTTGCAGTATGCATTCTCTGTATAAAAAGAGAGAGAAGATAGCGTACGGACGTGGATATGTGGAGCTTGAGAGCGCAGAGAGTCTGATACTGCTCGATGCGGACGGTCAGCCGATAGATATCAGACGGCGTGAGAGAGGCGATGCCGAGAGAATGATAGAGCAGTTTATGCTGCTTGCAAACGAGGCTGTCGCAATATACATGAGCAGCGTAAAGATACCGTGCGTTTACAGAATACATGAGGCGCCCGATGAGGAGAAGATACGCAGCTTTATGAATTTCTGCAACAACTACAAGCTCGATACAAGCGTGCTTTCCTCTTCGGGGGTCAGCGCCATGTCATACTCAAGAATACTCGCTGCGGCACGGGAAAAGGGCATAGCGGATATCGTGTCAGACAGTATGCTTCGTTCGTTTATGAAAGCGAGATACTCCGAGATACGCTCACAGCATTTTGGGCTGGCGCTTGACTATTACGCACATTTCACCTCCCCGATAAGAAGATATCCCGACCTTGCCGTTCACCGAATTCTCAGCGAGGCGATACAAAAATATCCCGATAAGGCAAAGAGATATACCTCCTTTGCCAAAGAGGCGGCAATACGCTCAAGCGAAAACGAGCTAAGAGCTCTCAATGCCGAGAGGGCGATAGATGACCTGTACAAGACCCTGTATATGAAAAAGCATGAGGGCGAGGAGTACGACGCAAGGATAAGCTCGGTGCAGTCATTCGGCTTTTTTGCGGTGCTTGACAACACCTGCGAGGGACTTGTTCCGATAGGCACCCTTGACGGGTATTATATCTACAGCGAGGATAACAACACACTTTCGAGCAAGGGCGAGGTCTTCCGTGCGGGAGACATTGTGAAGATAAGAGTCAAATATGCCGATACCGTTCGGCGCAAGGTCGAATTTGAGTATATCGAGACGATAGAGCACAGAGGTGTCTGAGGCTTTTGCATGGGTGAATTCAGACAACAAAAAATCCGATTTACGGGGGGAGCCGTACAAAAGGCTTTCCCCGTTTTGCCGTTTTTGTATAAACGCAGTTTGCTTTGCCGTTTTGCGGGACCGAGGAGAACGCCGTCCTTGCTCACGAGATGTACTCGACCGTTCTTTTCGTCACTTGCATTATGTATATAAAAAACTATTGCATTTCTTGCCGTGATTGTTTATAATAACTATATGTGTACATTAAAACAATGAGTGCGCAGGGATGTTTGGAGGCATAAAATGAAGCTATCTTTGATATGTCCGTGCTATAACGAGAGCGATAATATTGAGGCTTTTTACAAGACGTGTGCGGATGTGCTCGATGGCAAGGTCGAGTCATACGAGTTCGTTTTTGTAAATGACGGAAGCCGTGACGATACATGGGACAAGCTGCTCTGCATATTTGAGGAGTCGGATAAAAATATCAAGCTCGTCAACTTTTCCCGTAATTTCGGAAAGGAAGCCGCGATGTATGCCGGACTTACGAAATGCGAGGGAGAATATACTGCGATCATTGATACGGACCTTCAGCAAAGACCCGAGACCGTGCTGAAAATGGTGGAATTTCTCGACAACAACCCCGATTTTGACTGCGTTGCCGCCTATCAGGAAAGCCGTCGTGAGGGCAAGGTCATGGCTGCCTGCAAAAGTGCCTTTTACAAGGTCATAAATAAAATATGCGATATCAATTTCCGCTCGGGTGCGAGTGACTTTCGCACCTTCAGACGGGGAGTTGTCGATGCGATACTGTCGGTCGGAGAGTGCCATCGGTTTTTAAAGGGGATATTCTCATGGGTAGGCTTTAACACCTACTATATGCCGTATGTAGCGCAACAGCGCAATGCGGGCAACAGCTCATGGTCGTTTAAAAAACTGTTAAAGTATGCGATCGGAGGCATCGTGTCCTTTACGACCTTTCCGCTCAAGCTTGCATCCTTTGTCGGCAGCATCATGGCGTTTATATCGCTTGCGTATATGCTTGTCGTTATAGTGCAAAAGCTGGTCTGGGGAATTGCGGTCGAGGGTTACGCTACGATAATCGTGCTGATCCTTCTCATAGGCGGAATACAGCTTTTGTGTCTGGGGATACTCGGCGAGTATATTTCGAGGATATATATTCAGGGAAAGAACAGACCTATTTGCGTTATCAAGGATTACAAAACGAACAATGTGCGCTCGGACAGCGACCGTGCGCTGTGAGGACGGATGAATGCTCAAACTTCTGAAAAAATACAGAGAAACAATATCCTATCTGTTTTTCGGCGTCGCAACAACACTTGTAAACTGGGTGGTGTATACGCTGCTCGTAAACGGCGTATCGCTTGATACTACCGCCTCCAATGCGATAGCCTGGGCGCTCTCTGTGTCGTTTGCCTTTATAACTAACAAGCTGTTTGTGTTTGAGAGCAGGTCCATGTCAGCGTCCGTTGTGATAAGGGAAGCGGTGTCGTTTGTGGGCTCAAGGCTCGCCTCGGGTGTGCTTGAGATAATATGCCCTGCTCTGCTCATATCATGGGGGCTCGATCAGGCGCTTTTCGGTATTGAGGGAAGCGCGGCAAAGCTTGTTGTCAGCGTGGCGGTGATCCTGCTCAATTATATTTTCAGCAAGCTGTTTGTGTTTAAAAAGAAAAAAGATAAGTAAATACAAGTACAGCCGCCGAGGCATCTGCGACAGAGCAGGCACTTCGGCGGCTGTGTGTTTTTTCGTATACCGTCATTTATCTTTATCTATTCGCTCATTTTGAAAATTTCGAGCAGGCGGTGTGCGACACCGTCTGTGTCGTTTGAGCCGATGACGGCGGAGGCTTTGTCCTTCAGCCGCTTGTCGGCATTTTCTACTGCATAGCACTCGTCGGCTATCTCAAACATCGAGATATCATTTACCCCGTCCCCGAAGCACACCACCCGCTCACAGCCGAGCATTTGTTTGAGCTTTAGCACGGCGTTGGCTTTTGTTGCGTTTTTCGGCATTATTTCCAGCCATTGCTCCTTTGTGTACATATCCTCATAAAAAACGCATTGATATTCTTTTGAGAGCGAGCTGTAGATCGGGGCAAGCTTTTCTTTTTCGTCGATACAGGTAAAGTGAAACACCTCACCGTCAAGCAAACCGTCGGCGGTCGTTGGATTTTTTCGCTCGTCCTCTTTTCGTGTATCGAGAAAGACACCCATTCCCCGTGATATACGGTCCTTTGCGTAGGAAAATCTCTCCCTGCCGTCACACATCGAATACACGATAGGATATATGCCGCCGTCATTGAGTCGGGCGAGTATATTTCGGGCAGACAGATGATCAAAGCTGTTTGACAGCAGTTTTTTCTGTGTGCGTGCTTCGATTATGAACGTGCCGTTGAAAACGATAACGGGTATGTTTGAGGTTATTGCCCGTGTAAGCGGGGCGGCTGTAGCATACGAGCGTGCCGTAGCGTATGAAAATATCATCCCTTTCTCTGTAAGGGCGTTTACGGTCTTTGTCGTAAAATCGGACAGCGTTTGTTCGGAGCTTAGCAGCGTGCCGTCGAGGTCACTGACAAACAGAGTCTTTTTCGGGGTCATTTCTTCTCCTTTAAAAATACGGTAAAAGCTATTGTGCGGACACTTTTTTTATTGTATAATATATATAATGTATACCGTGCTTATTTTCCCTCGATGTATCTCTCACAGTAGAACATATACTGCTGAGCCACTCCGGCATACGGACCGAACACGGCATAGTCCCCGACACCGGGGAAGAGCCGTGCAAGCGCCCTTTTCATCCACACGTCGACAGGGAAAGCATCATAACGCTCAAAGCCGAAAAGCAGAGCGCAGGCGGCTACCTTTTTCCCGACGCCGTTTATCGAGCAGATGATCCTCTCGGCATCCTTTGTCGTCGGTGCGGCAGAGATCTTGTCAAGTATCCCCTCGCTTGCCGCTTTTGCCGCATCGTATATGTATTGATCTCTGTATCCGAGCCTTAGACTTGTCAGGGACGACACAGGCTGAGAAAGGATGCTCTCGGGTGTAGGAAAGGTATACACGGCATTTCCCTCGGGAGTGAAGATTTTTTGACCGTACCGCTCGCACAGCGCCCGCACAAGCCCCTTTATTCTCGGGATGTTGTTGCATTGCGAAATTATAAAGGAGCACAGCGCCTCAAAACGGTCCTGTGTCAGTATCCTTATATCGCCCGCTTTTGCCGCCGCATCGCACAGCACGGGGGATCTGCGCTCGATGTCTGCCTTTATCCCATCCCAGTCCTTGTCTATTGAGAAAAAGCGGCGCCAAATATTTTCATATTCCTCCATACTGCAATCGAGCAGAGTCATGTCGTCGGGTGTGTCCTGATAAACACGCAAAAATCTGCCGTGCGCCACACCTTCAAAGGCACCGTCAACAGCCCTTGACGGTTCGAAGCGGAAGCATTGCCCGCAGTCAAAGGTCTTGTACAGCGAGTAGTTTTGCAGTCCGCAAACTTTGACGGCAGAGCTGCCGTACGCCTCGGTCGGGCGTGCGGTTATATATGTTTTTGAGATAACATCGTTCATTTTGCACCTGAAAAGATAAGAAATTTGTACAAGGATATTTTATAATAATAAGAACAATAAATCAAGTATCAGGAGATAACACATATGGAAAAAATATATACCATACCGGTAAACGAAGCGTTTGACAAGTCCGCTCAAAACAAGGAGTGCGGCTGTCCGTTCTGCACTATTGAAAGAATGCTTGAGGAAAACGAGCTTGAGATCATTCTCGGTGCGGCTATGATGGAGCCGGATATCAGAATAAAGACAAATCAGCTCGGCTTTTGTGCTGCTCATTTTGATATGATGTTTGAGAGAAAGAACAGACTCGGACTTGCGCTGATGCTTGAGTCTCATCTTGACGAGTGGCGTGAAAAGCTAAAGCCCTCGGGGATAAAGGCGCTGGGCGCTTCTCCCGAAAAGAGAATTCCGCAGATAAAAGAGCTGTCCTCCACCTGCTATGTGTGCACAAGAGCCGCCTTTCACTTTGAGAAAATGAACGAGACTGCGGTTATTTTGTGGGATACGGAAAAGGAGTTCAGAGACAAATTCGCAAAGGTGCCGTATTTCTGCGTTGAGCACTATTCGAAAATGCTCGAATACGCAAAAAAGCGCTTGTCGAAAAAGCGCTTCGGAGAGTTTTGCGAGGCGGCGGATGCGGTTTTCTTTGCTTACTATGACAAGCTGCGTGAGGATGTAAAGTGGTTTATCAAAAAGTTTGATTACCGCTACGACGAAGAGCCGTGGAAGGACTCAAAGGACGCAGTCGAGCGTGCCGTAAAGTTCTTGTCAAAGGAAAGAGCGGAGCATAAACCGCTGTAAAAAAACAAAAATTAAAATATTAAAAAACGCTAAAAAAACCGCTAAAAAACTATTGACAAGAGGAATTTGCGGTGCTATAATGTTTCTCAGATTTGATAAAAGGCTATGACGAAGACGGTCATGGACAGAGCATTTCAGAGAGCCGATGGATGGTGAAAATCGGTATGCAGCTTCCAGCAAGACCTCTCGCTTCCGAGCCGGATACCTGAACATTCAAGACGAAAAAGTAGGGTATCACGTGTATGCTGCGTTAATGCATAGAGGTTGTTCGACTTCGAAATTAAAGGCTGAGACGAAGACGGAAACTGCAGGTGATTTTTCAGAGAGTCGGGGACGGTGCGAACCCGATAAGTGACAGCAGAGCTTCCTATCACTTCCGAGCCGGAGGTCCAAAAGGTGTAATACCGAGTAGGCACTTCCCGCGGATGCTGCGTTAACGCATAGGAGTTGATCGACTTCGAAGAGGTGGCGAATTTTCATATTCGCAATTTGAGTGGTACCGCGAGTGCAAATTATAAGATTTACACCCGTCTCAAAGCTAAGTGGCTTTGAGACGGTTTTTTGTTTCAAAGCAGATGATCTCCAATATAAGAAAGGTGGATTTTACCATGCTGTCACTTGACAAGGTATTTAACGCACAGACTGTGCTGAAAAACATCATACGTGAAACCAATCTGGTTCGTGCCTACGGTATAGCTCCCGACTGCGAGCTGTATCTAAAGCCTGAAAATTTGCAGATAACAGGTTCTTTTAAGGTGAGAGGCTCGGCATATAAGATAGCGATGCTCTCAGACGAGGAAAAAGAGAGGGGAGTTATTGCCTGCTCCGCAGGAAATCATGCACAGGGCGTGGCGCTTGCCGCTTCAAAAAACGGAATAAGCTCGCTTATCTGCCTGCCCGACAGCGCACCTATTTCAAAGGTAGAGGCAACGAAGGGCTTCGGTGCGGAGGTCTGCTTGGTGGAAGGGTGCTATGACGATGCATATAAAAGAGCATTGGAGCTAAAGGAAAGCGAGGGCTACACCTTCGTTCATCCCTTTGATGATGAAAACGTGATCGCAGGACAAGGCACCATCGCTCTTGAGGTGCTGTCCGACCTTGATGATATCGACGCGATCGTTGTTCCTGTCGGGGGCGGCGGTCTTATCTCGGGTATCGCCTATACGGCAAAGCAGATCAGACCCTCGGTCAAGGTTTACGGCGTTCAGGTCAAGGGCGCAGCGAGTATGTACAACTCGATAAAGGACGGTCAGATCGAGTGTTTGCCGTCGGTACAGACCATCGCTGACGGCATCGCAGTAAAGCAGCCCGGCGAGAACACCTTCAGATATGTAAACGAATATGTAGACGATATAGCGCTGGTCAGCGACGACGAGGTAGCGAGCGCAATATTGGCTCTTATCGAAAAGCAGAAGATGATAGCCGAGGGTGCAGGTGCTGCGGCAGTGGCGGCAGTAATGTTTGATAAATTTAACCTTCGGGGCAAGCGGGTCGTCAGTATCGTTTCGGGCGGAAACATCGACGTTACGAGCCTGTCAAGAGTGATAGATAGAGGTCTTCGCAACTCAGGCCGCTCCACGAGCCTGCTTATCGAGCTTATCGACAAGCCCGGCCAGCTAAAGGATATTTCCCGTATCATCGCCGATTGCGGCGGTAACGTAACGGGTGTCCATTATGAAAAAGGAAATACCGAGAGCGTCAACGGATGTTATCTCCGTATTGAAATGGAAACCAGAGATTTCAGCCATGTCAATCTCATTACACAGTCGTTGCGTAATGAAGGCTTCAAAATAGTTTGATTTAAAGGAGTTACAGTTATGAGCAATACAGTTCACACCGAAAAAGCACCGGCGGCGATAGGCCCTTACTCACAGGCAAAGATCGTGGGAGATCTTGTTTTTACATCCGGACAAATTCCGCTTGATCCCGAGACGGGAATGCTTGTTGGGGAGGACATAAGAGAGCAGACTCACAGAGTTTGCAAAAATCTGGAGGCGGTACTGAGCGCCGCAGGCTCGTCGCTTGCAAGCGCAGTAAAGACAGTATGTTTTCTGAGTAACATGGAAGATTTTGCGGCATTCAATGAAGTATATGCAACGTATTTCACAAGCAAGCCCGCACGCTCATGCGTAGCGGTAAAGACATTGCCAAAGGGAGCACTGGTAGAGGTCGAGGTTATTGCGGAAAAGGAGTAAAAAGCTATGATGGATCAGACGAAATACCGAGTGGGATATTATCCCGTATCAAAAAAATATAACAAATGGGTCGAAAAAGACCATATAGAAAAGCCGCCCGTATGGTGCAGCGTGGATATGCGTGACGGCAACCAGAGCCTTGTAATTCCGATGAGCCTTGAGGAAAAGCTCGAGTACTACAAGGTACTGCTCGATGTCGGATTTAAGGAGATCGAGGTAGGCTTTCCCGCAGCGAGCGAAACGGAGTATGAATTTTTGCGCACTCTTATCGACAACGGTATGATCCCCGATGACGTTACCGTTCAGGTGCTGACACAGTGCCGTGAGCATATCATACGCAAGACGTTTGATGCTTGCAAGGGCGCACCGAGTGCTATAATTCATTTTTACAATTCGGTAAGCGTGGCACAGCGTGAACAGGTGTTTAAAAAATCAAAAGAAGAGATAAAGCAGATCGCCGTAGACGGAGCGAAGCTCGTAAAGAAGCTTGCGCAGGAATACGAGGGCAATTTCCGCTTTGAATATTCACCCGAGTCCTTTACGGGTACCGAGCCCGAGTACGCTCTTGAGGTGTGCAATGCGGTGCTCGATGTGCTCGAGCCTTCCGAGTCGAACAATGTCATCATCAACCTGCCCGTTACCGTGGAGATGAGCCTTCCCCATGTGTACGCCTCGCAGGTCGAATACATGAGCGAAAATCTCAAATACCGTGAGCACGTTACCCTGTCGCTTCATCCGCACAATGACAGAGGCACAGGTGTTGCGGATACGGAGCTTGCGCTTCTGGCGGGAGCTGACCGTGTCGAGGGTACTCTGTTCGGAAACGGTGAGAGAACGGGTAACGTAGACATCATCACTTTGGCTATGAATATGTATTCTCACGGAGTAGACCCGAAGCTTGATTTTTCGGATATGCCCCGCCTTGTCGAGGAATACGAAAAATGCACCCGTATGCAGGTTTATGAAAGAGCCCCCTATGCGGGAGCGCTTGTGTTTGCCGCTTTCTCGGGCAGTCATCAGGACGCTATTGCAAAGGGTATGAAATACAGAAGCAAAAACGATCTCCACGAGTGGACTGTTCCCTATATTCCGATAGATCCGCATGACATCGGACGCACATACGACGCCGACGTTATCCGTGTAAACTCTCAGAGCGGCAAGGGCGGTATCGGATATCTTCTTGAGCAGACGTACGGATATATCCTGCCGCCGAAGATGCGTGAGCATTTGAGCTATCTTTGCAAGGATATCTCCGACCATGAGCACAAGGAGCTGAAGGCTGACGAGGTGCTCAGCATATTTGAGGACAATTATCTGAATAACGATTGCTCGATTACCGTCACAGACTTTGAGTTTATGCGTGAAAACGATGTTGTAAAGATCGACGTAACCTTTAAAAAGGACGGGGTAGAGACAGAGCTCGAGGCTGAGGGCAACGGGTCACTGAGTGCGATAAACAATGCGCTTCGTGCATACACGGGTGAGCAGTATACCTTGCAGGTGTTCACACAGCACAGTATGCAGGGAGAGGGAAGCCGCAGTGTTGCTGCTTCCTATATAGGACTTATGCGTGAGGACGGCAGCATGTATTGGGGTGCCGGTACCGATACCGACGTTATGAAAGCAAATACAAATGCACTGCTGAGTGCTTTCCACAACATGACCAAAGGAGGCAACAAATAATGTCAATGACCATGACACAAAAAATTCTTGCCGCTCATGCAGGGCTTGAGAGCGTGACGGCAGGACAGCTGATAAGCGCCAAGCTCGATATCGTCCTCGGAAACGATATCACCACACCCGTAGCGGTAAACGAATTTAAAAAAGCGGGCTTTGACAAGGTGTTTGACCGTGACAGGGTCGCTATAGTGCTTGACCACTTTGTGCCGAACAAGGATATCAAGGCGGCAGAACAGTCAAAGACCTGCCGTGAGTTTGCTTGCAGTCATTGCGTGAGCCATTTTTACGATGTCGGTAAAATGGGAATAGAGCACGCACTTTTGCCCGAGCAGGGTATAGTTACCGCAGGCGACTGCATTATCGGCGCTGACAGCCACACTTGTACATACGGAGCACTCGGAGCCTTCTCCACGGGTGTCGGCTCGACCGACATGGCGGCAGGCATGGCAACGGGCATGGCTTGGTTTAAGGTGCCCTCCGCTATAAGGTTCAACCTCACAGGCTCCCTTCCCTCAAACTGCAGCGGCAAGGACGTTATACTTACAATCATCGGAATGATAGGCGTTGACGGTGCGCTGTACAAGAGCATGGAATTTACGGGTGACGGAGTAGCGAACCTTTCCATGGACGACCGCCTTTGCATATGTAATATGGCAATAGAAGCAGGCGCTAAAAACGGTATTTTCCCCGTAGATGAAAAGACTGTCGAATATATGAAGGGCAGATGCGAGCGTACACCTGTTATTTATGAGGCAGATGCGGATGCCGAATACGAAAAGACGATAGACATTGATCTTTGTTCTATCGTTCCTACAGTTGCTTGTCCTCACCTTCCCGAAAACACACATCCTGCAAGCGAGCTTGGCGATATCAAGATCGATCAGGTAGTTATCGGAAGCTGTACCAACGGCAGAATGGAGGACATGGAGGCGGCGTACAACATACTAAAGGGCAAAAAGATCGCCGACGGTGTGCGTTGCATCATCATTCCGGGAACGATGCAGATACTTCGTGACTGTGTGGAAAAGGGCTATTATACGGCGTTTATCGACGCGGGAGCAGTTGTCTCCACTCCTACCTGCGGCCCTTGCCTTGGCGGTTATATGGGAATTTTAGCGGCGGGCGAGCGCTGTATAGCTACAACGAACCGCAACTTCGTCGGACGTATGGGCCATGTAGAGAGCGAGGTATATCTTGCTTCTCCTCACACGGCGGCGGCAAGTGCGCTGACGGGCTATATTACCGAGTATAAGGAGGCGTAAAAATGAATACAAAAGGAAAAGTTTTCAAATATCCGGATAATGTGGACACAGATGTTATTATACCCGCACGTTATCTCAACACCCCCGATGCAAAGGAGCTGGCACTGCATTGCATGGAGGATATCGACACCGAATTTGTAAAAAAAGTAAATGCAGGGGATGTTATGGTGGCAGGCTGGAACTTCGGCTGCGGCTCCTCACGTGAGCACGCACCGCTCGTTATCAAGACCTGCGGAACGGGCTGCGTTATCGCAAAGAGCTTTGCCCGTATTTTCTACCGCAACGCTATCAATATCGGGCTTCCCATATTGGAGTGTGAGCAGGCAGCTGAGGAAATTATGGCAGGCGACGAGGTAACGGTGGACTTTGATACGGGAATTATCACCGACCTCACTACCCAAAAAACATACAAGGCACAGCCTTTCCCGCCGTTTATTGTGAATATTATCAAGTGCGGCGGACTTTTGAAATCATTGAAAGAAGGTCAAGCAAATGGTTAAAAATATTGCGGTTATCCGAGGTGACGGTATAGGCCCCGAGATAGTTGAGCAGGCGCTGAGAGTGCTTGACAAGGTAGCAGAGTGCTACGGCCACACCTTCAATTACACCGATGTTGATATGGGCGGATGCGCCATTGATAAATACGGCGACCCTCTGCCTGCGGAAATGCTCAAAAAATGCGTAGAGTCGGACAGCGTTCTTCTCGGAGCTGTCGGAGGGGACAAGTGGAACGACGTTCCCGGTCATATGCGCCCCGAAAAGGGACTTTTGCGGCTTCGTGCGGGCATGGGCGTTTACTCAAACAACCGCCCCGCAAAGATATGGCAGCAGCTTGCGGATGCATCCCCTCTGAAAAAGGAGATAGTTGAAAAAGGCATTGATTTTATCATCGTTCGTGAGCTTATCGGCGGTATTTACTTCGGCGAGCACAAAACCGAGGATATAAACGGAAAGCCCACCGCTACCGATATTCTTACCTATAATGAGGAGGAGATCGAGCGCATAGGCAGAATAGGCTTTGAAACTGCAAGAAAGAGGGGCAAAAAGCTCTGCTCGGTAGAAAAGAGCAACGTGCTTGACTCCAGCCGCCTTTGGAAAAAGGTGATGCACCGTCTGGCAGAAGAATACCCCGATGTTGAGCTTTCTGATATGCTCGTTGACAACTGTGCTATGCAGATAGTAAAAGCTCCCTCACAGTTTGATGTTGTTGTGACGGAGAATATGTTCGGCGACATTCTTTCGGATGAGGCATCCATGATAACGGGCTCTATCGGTATGATACCGTCCTCGAGTCTGGGAGCTACCACGTGCGGACTTTACGAGCCTATTCACGGCTCCGCACCCGATATCGCCGGCAAGGATATAGCAAACCCTATCGGAACTATCCTTTCCGCCGCTATGATGCTCAGATACAGCTTTGATATGGCACAAGAGGCAGATGCTGTTGAAAATGCCGTTTCCGCTTACCTCGATGAGGGATACCGCACGGCGGATATTATGAGCGAGGGAATGAAAAAGGTAGGCTGCAGGGAATGCGGCAGACTTATCGCAGAAAAAATTACAAAGGAGAGATGAAATGCTTCTTTCAGGCGCAGATATCCTTGTAAGGACCCTGATAGAGCAAGGAGCAGATACCGTCTTTGGTTATCCGGGCGGTCAGATACTCAATGTTTACGACAGTCTTTACAAATATCAAAATGAAATAACTCATATACTTACTGCTCACGAGCAGGGGGCGGCGCACGCAGCCGACGGCTATGCGAGAACTACGGGCAAGGTCGGCGTTGTGATATCCACATCGGGACCCGGAGCAACAAACCTTGTAACGGGCATTGCGACAGCTTATCTTGATTCCGTACCACTTATCGCTATATGCGGAAACGTACCAACGACGCAGATAGGTACGGACAGCTTTCAGGAGATAGACATTACGGGTGTCACCCTGCCGATAACAAAGCATAACTATTTTGTCGGCTCGGTAGAGGACCTTGCCGATACTATCCGTGAGGCGTTCAGACTCGCAAGCTCGGGCAGACCCGGACCTGTGCTTATCGACGTGCCAAAGGACGTTCAGATAGCAAAGTGCGAGTACACAGAGTGTCCCGCAGTCTGTGCGGATACTCCGACAGCGGCAAAAGACGTGCGCATATCCGAGGCGGCAGAGCTGATAAATAACGCAGAGCGGCCGTACATATATATCGGAGGCGGTATTATCACCGCCGAGGCTCAGAGCGAAATGCTCGAGCTTGCCGAGAAGATCGACGCCCCCATCGGCTGTTCGATGATGGGACTTTCGGCAATTCCCACGGAGCATCCGAGATTTCTCGGTATGCAGGGAATGCACGGGCATTATGCTTCCTCCATGGCAATGCACAAAGCCGACCTTATTATATCTCTCGGTGTCCGCTTTAACGACCGTGCTACGGGAAACAGAGCAAAATTTGCTACGGGTGCGAAAATAGTGCACATTGACGTAGACGGCTCGGAGCTTTCAAAAACGGTAAACGCAGAGGCGGGGCTGAGAGGAGACATCAAAAAAACCCTTATAGAGCTTCTTCCGCTCGTAAAGAATAACGCAAAGCCCGAATGGCAAAAGAAAATATCGGAGCTTAGGCAGGAGGAAGAAAAAAATCTTGACAGCAGAGAGGGGCTTACACCCCGCAATGCGGTTTTGACGGTCAATAAGTATCTGGGCGAGAACACAGCGGTTGCAACCGATGTCGGTCAGCACCAGATGTGGGCAGCGCAAAACCTGAGCTTCAAGACTGCCCGCCGCTTTGTTTCGAGCGGGGGTCTCGGTACGATGGGATTTGGACTCGGAGCGGCTATCGGAGCGGCATTCGGCACAAAGGAGCGCAGCGTGCTCATCACGGGTGACGGCAGCTTTGGAATGTGTCTAAACGAGCTCGCAACAGCCGTGACCTACAACATCCCCGTGGTCATTCTTATAATGAACAACGGAGTGCTCGGAATGGTACGGCAATGGCAGACCTTGTTCTTTGATAAGCACTATTCAAATACGGTACTGAACCGCAAGACCGACTTTGTTGCTCTTGCAAAAGCGTTCGGTTCTGACGGTGAGTCGGTGTCGAGCGTAGAAGAGCTTGATAGCGCTCTGGCAAATGCCTTTGCGGCAAACGGTCCGTATGTTATTGATTGCAAAATAGAAAAGGACGAGTTCGTCCTTCCCATGCTTCCTCCCGGAGGCAGTATGGACGATATCATCGTAAAGGTGGGTGAATGATATGAACAGATATACAGTAGCCGTCCTTGTCAAAAATCAGTTTGGAGTTCTCAACCGTGTGACAAGTATGTTTCGCCGCCGTCAGTTTAATATCAGCGCCCTGTCGGTGAGCGAGACCGAGTCGAACGAATATTCGAGAATAACCGTCATATTCGACGGTGAGGATACAGCAAAGGATCAGCTTATAAATCAGCTTTACAAGCTGCCCGACGTGTGCTCTATCAAGGAGCTTGACAGCCGAGGCTCTGTCAGCTGTGAGCTGCTTTTGATAAAAATGCAAAACGAGCCCGGATCAAGAGATGATATCAGAGTTGCGGTTGATGCCTTCGGAGCAAGGATCATGGATTATTCAAAGGAATCCGTCATTTATTCGCTCACAGATGACTCGAGACGCATTGACGATTTCATAGATCTTATGCGTGATTACACTATACTTGAAATATGCCGCACGGGAAGTGTTTCCCTTGAAAAAGGCGAATCAACCATCAGAAAAGTAACAAATTTATAAAATATAACTCAGAAAGAGGTAAATTATCATGGCAAGAATTTTTTATCAGCAGGATTGCGATCTTCAGAAGCTAAACGGCAAGACCGTTGCTATCATCGGCTACGGCTCTCAGGGACACGCTCATGCCCTCAACCTTAAGGACAGCGGAGTTGACGTAATAGTAGGTCTTTACGAAGGCTCAAAGAGCTGGGCAAAGGCAGAAGCACAGGGACTGAAGGTCATGACGAGTGCAGAGGCTGCAAAGGCTGCGGACATCATTATGATCCTTATCAACGACGAAAAGCAGGCGGCTCTATACAAAGAGAGCATCGAGCCCAACCTCACAGAGGGCAAGACTCTTGCTTTCGCACACGGCTTTAACATTCATTTCGGCTGCATAAAGCCTCCCAAGAACGTAAACGTCATTATGATAGCCCCCAAGGGCCCCGGTCACACCGTTCGTTCCGAGTATCAGGCAGGAAAGGGTGTTCCTTGTCTTATCGCAGTTGAGCAGGATGCAACAGGCGATGCATGGGATCTCGGTCTTGCTTATGCTCTTGCTATCGGCGGCGCCCGTGCAGGCGTGCTCGAGACCAACTTCCGCACCGAAACGGAAACAGACCTGTTCGGTGAGCAGGCAGTTCTGTGCGGCGGCGTTTGCGCTTTGATGCAGGCAGGCTACGAAACTCTCGTTGAGGCAGGCTACGACCCGAGAAATGCATACTTTGAGTGCATTCACGAGATGAAGCTCATAGTTGACCTTATCTATCAGAGCGGCTTTGCAGGTATGAGATATTCTATCTCCAATACCGCCGAGTACGGTGATTACATAACAGGACCCAAGATAATCACAGATCAAACAAAAGCTGCTATGAAGCAGATTCTCAAGAACATTCAGGACGGAACATTTGCTAAAGACTTCCTTCTTGATATGTCCAGTGCAGGCTCTCAGGTGCACTTCAACGCTATGCGTAAGCTTGCAAGCGAGCATCCCTCTGAGCTTGTTGGCGAAGAGATACGTAAGCTTTACAGCTGGAGCGATGAGGACAAGCTCATCAACAACTAAACAGCATAGTGAGATGAACGGACCGTCGGGAACGACGGTCCCGCATCTCTTTGAAAGGAGAGAAGTGATATGTCAAAGGAAAACATTGTAGATGGAGTGCAGAACGCACCTCACCGCAGTCTGTTTCACGCTCTCGGTTTGACCGAAGAAGAACAGTCAAGACCGCTTGTCGGTATTGTCAGCTCATACAACGAGATAGTCCCGGGACATATGAATATTGATAAGATAGTCGACGCAGTAAAGCTCGGTGTCGCAATGGCAGGCGGAACGCCTATAGTTTTTCCTGCTATTGCCGTTTGCGACGGTATTGCCATGGGACATACGGGAATGAAATATTCGCTTGTTACACGTGATCTTATTGCCGACTCTACTGAGGCTATGGCTTTGGCGCACGGCTTTGATGCGCTTGTCATGGTGCCCAACTGCGACAAAAATGTGCCCGGACTTTTAATGGCTGCTGCGAGAGTGAATGTTCCCACCGTTTTTGTCAGCGGCGGACCTATGCTTGCAGGCAAGGTGGACGGCAAGAAGACCAGCCTTTCTTGTATGTTTGAGGCGGTTGGCTCTTACGCGGCAGGAAAACTGTCTGAGGAAAAGCTACGTGAATATGAGTGCAAGACCTGTCCGACCTGCGGCTCCTGCTCGGGTATGTATACTGCAAACTCCATGAACTGCCTGACCGAGGCGCTCGGCATGGGACTGAAGGGCAATGGAACCATTCCTGCTGTGTATTCAGCCCGTATTGAGCTTGCAAAGCACGCAGGTATGCAGGTAATGGAGATGTTGCGTAAAAACATACGTCCCCGTGACATTATGACAGAAAAGGCGCTGATGAATGCACTTACCGTAGATATGGCGCTCGGCTGTTCTACCAACAGTATGCTGCATCTTCCTGCTATCGCACACGAATGCGGTGTTGAGTTGAATTTGGATATCGCCAACAAGATAAGCGAAAAGACCCCCAACCTCTGCCACCTTGCTCCCGCAGGCAGAACGTATATCGAGGAGCTTGATGAGGCGGGCGGTGTGTATGCTGTCATGAACGAGCTTAACAAGAAGGGACTGCTTTATACCGATTGCATTACCGTAACGGGCAAGACGGTTGGTGAAAATATTGAGGGTTGTGTTAACCTCGACCCTGAGGTTATACGCCCTATTGAGAACCCCTACAGTGAGACCGGCGGAATTGCTGTGCTTCGCGGCAACCTCGCTCCCGAGGGCAGCGTCGTAAAGCGCTCGGCGGTACTCCCCGAAATGCTCGTGCATGAGGGACCTGCAAGAGTGTTTGACTGTGAAGAGGACGCACAGGCGGCTATTAACGCAGGCAAGATAGTATCGGGGGACGTGGTCGTTATCCGTTACGAAGGACCGAAGGGCGGTCCCGGTATGCGTGAAATGCTGAATCCCACCTCGGCTATCATGGGCATGGGGCTCGGTAACAGCGTTGCGCTTATCACGGACGGGCGTTTCAGCGGAGCAACAAGAGGTGCGTGCGTCGGACATATTACCCCCGAGGCAGCATCGGGCGGACTTATCGGTGTGGTCGAGGAGGGAGACATTATCAGCATCAATATCCCCGACAACAAGATAGAGCTGAAGGTTGACGAGGAGATCCTCGCACAGCGTCTAAAGAACTTTACACCCAAGAAAAAGGAGCTCAGCGGATATCTTAAACGCTACGCGGCGCTTGTTTCGGGCGGTGCTTCGGGAGCAATATTAAACTGATATGAAAGATATAAAGGATAGACTTGACCGCCTGTGCGTTATGAGAGGACTGTTAGAGGACAGCGTTGTCTCGTCGCTTTATGCTTATCTGAAAAAACCCGCAAGCTCGGCGTATGCCGAGTTTGCGGCGGCTCTGTATAACGCAAACGGCGGAAATCTCAGCGAGCATATCAAGGAGATATGCGAAAACAGCGAAAATATTTATGTCCGCACCGTCGGTGCGGGCAAGCAAGTGCCGCAATATTTGTATGACGCTCTATGCGACGAGCTTGAGACGATGCAAATGATATCTTGTCTTACGGCAAAGGAACTGTGTGCACCGCTTGAATACAAGGGCTTTCTTCCGGAGTTTGCCGTCACAAAATTTGATCTGCGAGGCAGCTACCTTCACAGAGCGGAGAATATCGGCAGATACGGGTACGGCATCTATGCAAAAAACCGTATGTTCTATCTCGATGAGGCAGGCTCTATCGTTGCCGTTTCCAACCCTGATAAAACTACGTTTTCGGATCTGGTGGATTACGAGCAGGAGAGAAAGGTCATTGTCGATAATACGAAAGCCTTGCTTTGCGGCAAGCCTGCCGCAAATATATTGCTGACGGGAGATGCCGGAACGGGCAAATCTTCGACGGTAAAAGCGGTCGGCAATGCGCTGTTCGGTGATGGACTTCGCATTATCGAGGTGAGAAAGGATCAGCTTCGTGCTATCCCGAAGATCCTTGATGAACTGTCGTCTAACCCTCTTAAATTTGTGCTGTTCATTGACGATCTCTCTTTTCTCAAGGACGATGATAACTTCAATGCGCTCAAAGCGGTTTTGGAGGGTTCTGTCACAGCAAAATCAAAGAATGTGGTGATCTACGCTACAAGCAATCGCCGCCATATCATCAAGGAAAAGTTTTCCGACCGTGAGGGCGATGATGTTCACCGCAACGATACGATGCAGGAGCTGGTCTCTCTTTCCGAGAGATTTGGTATCCACGTCACATTTTCAAAGCCAAGTAAAAACACCTTTTTGCACATTGTCCGCTCTCTTGCCGAGAAAAACGGCATAGACCTGCCCTCGGACGAATTGGAGCTGAGAGCGGAGCGCTTTGCTCTTGAACGTGGCGGAAGATCTGCTCGGCTTGCCCGTCAGTTTATTGACGGATTATTGTCAAACGAGAGCTGAACATAAATTCAGAAAAACAAAGAGCGCTTACCCAAACGACTCCGTTTGGGTAAGCGCTCATTTTATGCAGTATGCGCCTGCTCTCATACCGCAGAGCGATAAAAAACCGCAGTAAAAACGAGAGGCAGCGACGTATTTTAAAACCGTCGCTGCCTCGAGCATTTTTGTTTTTATTTCTGAGCTTACGCCTTGCCGACAGAGCCGAAGAGCTGCATTTTCTCTTCAACTGTTGCCATAATAGCGGCGCTTCCGTCTGCAAGAAGCTTACGAGGGTCAAAGCCCTTGCCTGTGAGATCCTTGCCTGCTTCAATGTATTTGCGTGTAGCTTCTGCAAATGCGAGCTGGCACTCTGTATTTACATTGATCTTTGAAACTCCGAGAGAAATTGCCTTCTTTATCATATCAGCAGGGATACCCGTACCGCCGTGGAGAACGAGAGGCATAGCGCCTGTCTTTTCCTGAACAGCAGCGAGAGTGTCAAAGCTGAGTCCTGCCCAGTTTTCGGGATATTTGCCGTGGATGTTTCCGATACCTGCTGCGAGCATTGTAACTCCGAGATCAGCTATCATCTTGCACTCATCGGGATCAGCGCACTCGCCTGAGCCTACAACGCCGTCCTCTTCGCCGCCGATAGCGCCTACCTCAGCCTCAAGAGAAATTCCCTTTTCTGCGGTGAGAGCTACGAGAGCCTTTGTCTTTTCGATGTTTTCCTCGATAGGATAGTGAGAACCGTCGAACATTACAGATGAAAAGCCTGCTTCAATGCACTTGAGCGCACCCTCGTATGAGCCGTGGTCAAGGTGAAGAGCAACGGGAACCGTGATGCCGAGCTCCTCGAGCATACCGTTTACCATGCCAACAACAGTCTTGTATCCGCACATATACTTTCCTGCACCCTCGGATACGCCGAGAATTACGGGAGATTTGAGCTTTTCTGCGGTGAGAAGAATACTCTTTGTCCATTCAAGGTTGTTGATGTTGAACTGACCTACTGCGTAGTGTCCTTCCTTTGCCTTTGTGAGCATTTCTTTTGCTGAAACCAACATTTTGTTTTCCTCCGAAATTTCATATATATATTTTTATTATTTTCAAAATTCTTATGCCTTAACATATTTTTGACGTAAAAAAGGGCATATACTGCTTTTGCTTCCTCGTATCATTATAACCTATGATGATTAAAAAAGCAAGCATATGCCGCAAATTTAGGGTCAAAAATTTGTATTTTCTGCCACAAAAAATGTTTTCGTTAATACTTAATGCGCTCGATTGATACACATTTTAGATTGTTATCAAACTCAAAGACAGCACCTCTGACGGTTATATGTCCTTCAGCCGTCTTAAATCCGTTTGTCTTGCCTGTTAAAAAGAGACTGAGCACATCTTCTGTCCTTACTCCGATAATGCCCTCGTCGGGTCCGCTCATCCCTATATCCGTGATAAAACCTGTCCCTCCGATTATTCTCTCGTCTGCCGTTTGCACGTGCGTATGCGTCCCCCACACAGCAGCGACCTTCCCTGAAAAAGCGTGAGCCAGCGCCGCCTTCTCGCTTGTAGCCTCAGCGTGAAAATCCACGACCGCCATATCGTAGTTGCCGCACTCAAAATCAAGAATGCTGCTGAGCTTTTCAAAGGGGCTGACAGCGCACAACCTCTCAAGTCCGATGCTTCCGATGAGATTGACGACAAGGACCCTCACTCCGCAGGCGGAGACTATCGTATATCCCCAGCCGTGTGCTTTGGGTGAGAAATTTGCGGGGCGAAGCACCCTGTCGGTTTCGTCGAGCATCTCTTTCATTGATTGGTAGCGCATACTGTGATTGCCGCCTGTCACAACATCCGCACCTGCGCCGAAGATAGCCCTTGTGCTGTCAGCCTCGCATCCCGATGCGCCGTCTGCGTTCTCACCGTTGACGATACACAGATCTATTTTATTGTCTTTCTTGAATTTTTCGAGCGTATCACGCAGCTTTCTCTGAGCCGCTGCGCCGAATACGTCCCCTATTGCAAGTATTCTCATGTTCTTTCCTTTGCGTTGTGTTTGATAAATAAAGCACCGATGCGATATCTCACATCGGTGCTTTCCTGTATATTTACACGGCAGCGGGCAATGCCTGTGCCAAGCGAGATTTCATGTAAGCTCTATTGTAAATATATATAAAGTTTTCAACAGAAAACAGTAGTTATTGTGCACGGGAATATTATTTTGCGTAATCAACGACCCTGCTCTCCCGTATCATATGTACCTTTATCTGACCGGGATAATCGAGCTCTGCCTCGATCTTCTTTGCAATGTCGTGTGCAAGCAGCTTCATCTTGTCATCGTCTACCATATCCGGCTTGACCATTACTCTTATTTCTCTGCCTGCCTGAATAGCGTATGTTTTTTCTACACCGTCAAACTCGTTTGCTACTTCCTCGAGCTTTTGGAGTCTCTTGATGTAATTTTCAATATCTTCTCGTCTCGCACCGGGTCTTGCCGCAGAGATCGCGTCCGCCGCCTGAACTATAAGGGCGATAACGCTCTTTGCCTCAACGTCGCCGTGATGCGCTTCGATTGCGTGGATAACTTCCTTGCTTTCCTTGTACTTGCGTGCTATTTCAACACCTATCTGTACGTGAGAGCCCTCTACCTCTGCCGTCATCGCTTTTCCGATGTCATGCAAGAGTCCCGCACGTTTTGCTATCGTGCTGTCAACACCAAGCTCATCTGCCAAAATTCCTGAAAGCAGCGAGACCTCGATGGAGTGACGCAGTACGTTCTGACCGTAGCTTGTGCGGTATTTCATTCTTCCGAGCAGCTTGACAAGCTCATTGTTCAGTCCGTGAACGCCTGTCTCAAACGTTGCCTTTTCGCCCGCCTGCTTGATCGTTACATCGACCTCACGGCGTGCTTTTTCTACCATTTCCTCAATGCGGGCGGGATGAATTCGTCCGTCCGAAATGAGCTTTTCGATAGCTATGCGGGCAACCTCTCGTCTGACAGGGTCAAATCCGGATATCGTGATTACCTCGGGAGTGTCGTCAATTATCAGATCAACTCCTGTTGATGTCTCGATAGCTCTGATGTTGCGTCCCTCACGGCCGATAATTCTTCCCTTCATTTCTTCATTCGGAAGATTTATTACCGAGATAGCAACCTCGCTTATGTGGTCAGCGGCACAGCGCTGAATTGCAAGTGACAACAGATCTCTTGCCTTGTCATCTGCCTCCTCTTTGAAGCGAGCCTCAAATTCTGAGAGCTTGACAGCCATTTCGTGTGTGATCTCCGTCTCCATTCTGGAGAGCAGTTCTTCTTTTGCCTGTTCTGCCGAATAACCCGAAATCTTTTCGAGCATTGCGATGTGAGAGGACAGCGTTTCCTTGATCTTTAATTCAAGCTCCTCATTGTCCTTTATCTTTTTTGCAAGAGTTTCCTCTTTGCGCTCGGCTGTTTCGATCTTCGCATCGAGAGTTTCCTCTTTTTGCATTACTCTGCGCTCAAGTCTGGATATTTCCTTGCGTCTTTCCTTCAGCTCAGCCTCAGCTTCGTTTTTGTCTTTGAGAATTTGCTCTTTTGCTTCAAGCAAGGCTTCCTTTTTCTTTTGCTCAGCGCTCTTCAGACCGTCTTCGAGAATTCTCTTAGCCTGCTCTTCCGCTGAGCCGATCTCGGCTTCCGCAACCTTTTTACGGTATGCTATTCCGATGATGACACCGATGACAATACCGACAGCCGCGCCGATCGCCGCACCGATAATATAAGGCATTATTGGCACCTCCTTTTCGTTTTTTGTGTTTTGTTTAGTTCCTCAGACAGACCGTCCGTCTGCCTTTTATGTATTAACGGGAAAGCATAAAAAGTATACACTTAACCCCATTTTATTACACTCTTTTATTATAAAGCAAAACGGAAATATTGTCAAGTGGGTAATTGGCGGTACAGTTGTCCTCGATGAAAACTTTTTGTTAAGAAACAGCAGTTACGGGGAAAAGCTTGTTATAAAACAAGCTGGTTCTATAATAAATGTTGGGGTGGCTCAACAAAAAGTAAATAAAAAGTGAGCATAAAGATTCAAAATCTGTTAGAATATAATCGCGACAAAACATTCTAAGAGGTGAATCGATATGC
>JBGVFH010000023.1:0-3781 GCA_045120955.1 Eubacteriales bacterium
TCGATGCGCGTCTTTCCGCTACATATATCGTTCAGTGTTGCGTGAGGAACACCGCTGAGTTTGGCGAGTCTGTATTTTGTCATACCGCTTTCGGTAAGTATTTCATTGATATTCATTTTCATCACCCGCATACATTATATCGGTATACCGAAATAATGTCAATAGGATTCCCGAAAATGTCACAAATTATTTACCGTGGTGTCATTCAAAATACGATTATAGTTTGTGCTTACATCGTCTGTGTGAAGGACTGACCTTGTTCATTGAGGAAGCCCTCATATTTTTCTTGCCATCTACCCAAGGTACGGTTGATGGATTTGTAGGTTTCAAGCCGATCCATCTCGCCGAAAGTATCGTCTGTGATATCGAAAAGGGCTACGAGTTCACTCAGACCTTCCTTCATCTTATCGATACACGAAAGGGCTTTTTCGGCGTGTTCAATGTCTTTGTCCATTTCTGCTCCTTTCTTATAGCTGTACGAAACCTTGACCGAAGAGTTCATCGGGACACCAATTCACGTTGAAGTCGGACTCACCGATGCAGTCGCAATGACCGGACAGGAAGTCGGGATCTCGCTGCTCGCGCATCATCATATACGCAACCTCTTCGGGTGTTGCTTTGACTGTTTCGCCTTCGCCGTAACCGTCGGAGCATTGACCTTCGAGCCAATCCTTGAATTCCGCTTTCTCATCGGAAGTGAAAGGAGACATAAGCTCGACACGAATGCATAGACTGCATATGTAAAGCGGATGCCCTATTGGACATCCGCCTTTTTGGGAAATCTTCTTAATAACTAAAGAAACTTATTTTGTTCCCTTGATATCGTTTTCGTACTTCTCAACCATCTTCTTAACCATCTGTCCGCCAATAGATCCTGCCTGCTTGGAGGTGAGGTTACCGTTGTAACCCTGATTGAGAGTTACACCTACTTCGTTTGCTGCTTCCATCTTGAACTGGTCGAGAGCTGCCTTAGCTTCGGGAACAAGTGACTTGTTGCTTGCCATTTTCAATTTCTCCTGTGTTTTAAATCTATATTAATGAGGATAACACAAAGCACATAACCGAGAGCCTTATCTTCGGGAAATACTTTTTGCTTCCTCTGCTATTATTGTGAGCTTCTAAAAGAGAAATATGAATGGTATTTTTTGCGATTTTTATTCTTTTTTGTCTAAGCGTATGTCAAAACGGATGCTTTTTACGCATCCTGCTCTTCCTTTTTTATTTTTGACAGTATGAAAGGAAGAACCCCCTCCTTATCAATGTTGAGCGCAGCCGCAAATTCCTCATACAGCATTTTTTCCGCATCTCTAAAAAAGCGCTCGTCACAGGCATGAAGCTTTTTCCCGAGCTTCTTTTGGTTTTCGCCGTGGACATAAAGCGTCTTTATCAGCTTGACAAGCTCTTTTCTGTCTCCGCGCAAAATAACGCCTCTGTACTCTTCTTTTCTTTTTTTCTCATCGTCGATCCACTCCAGTCCCTCTTCTCCGGGCATATCCTCGATGAGCTTTTCTATCTCTTCGCAAGAAAGCATACGTCTCATCCTGCTGACAAGAATCTCGTTGTTTATCGGGACCATGATAGTAGAGGAGCTATTGTACAGCGGTTTCAGAATATAGTATTTTTCGACGCTCGAGTTAAAGTTCCTCTCCGCAATATCAGTGATCTTGCAGATCCCCTCAGTGCCGTATATTACCGTCTCGTTTACTTTGTACAAAAAAGTCACCCCTTCTTTCACATTATAACTATATTAATATTATAGCACGATTTTGAGCAAAAAGCACACCAAAAAATTCAAAAAACGAAATTTTCGTAATTTATTAACAACCATATTGCAGATTTTTTTGTACAGATTTATTAATTGATTAACAATTATATTGTTCTTTGCCGTTTTGTATTGTATTTTGCTTTTTGCAATGCTATATTATTGTTAGACATAATAACAAAAAAGTCATAGGCGGAGGTACCTGCTATGCTCAAATATGCCCAAAAAATCGGACTGATCCTTGTTGTACTGAGCACCATTCTCTGCTTTTTCGCTTGCAGCGGCAATGCAGCGGACAAAAATGACACAGACACCGGACAGTATACTGTTGCAGACATAGAAATAACAGCAGAATATAAAATCATCTATGAGCCCGCCGCATCAAAAGGCGCAAACACGCTGCGCAAAAAAATATACAGCCTTTGCAACGTGACGCCCGAAGCCACAAGCGACAGCTCTGCCGCAGCGTCCCCGTATGAGATATTGATCGGAGACACCGGCAGAAGCGAAAGCACCGAATATATAAACACTTTCGAAGATTACGGCTACGGAGTAAGCATCAAGGCTGATGCAAACGGAGTGAAGATCTTGATAGCAGGCAAAACAAGCACTTACACAGCAGATGCCGTCCAGCTTTTTTTAAACGAATATATGCCAACAGATAGCACAAACGCAAAACTTTTGAAAACGGAGGATACTGTTATGATAAACACTGAAGACAAAAACAAAGATGAAATAATTGCGGCTCAGCCTATAGAGTGGCTCGACAGCAACATTTTCGTGCAAAAAGGCGGCTACGCAAGAATGAGCGAGCTTAAAGACGGAAGCATTGCCTGCGTTTACAGCTCGGGCGGGTACATACGCTTTTGCACGAGCAAAGACGAGGGGAAAAGCTGGAGCGAGCCCACAAACGTTATAAAGCTCGACAAAACTCCGACAGGTCAGAGCATGGCTATAGCAAACGCAAACATTGCCGTAATGAAAAACGGAGATTATATGGTAGCCTTTCGTGCTCACACCTCGGGCAGTAGCTTTACGACATTTTATTCTTCCATACGCTACTGTATAAGCTCTGACGGCGGAAAAACCTGGTCATCGGACAAAATTGTTGCAGAAAACACACATCAGGGCACCGAATTTACCGGTTTTTGGGAGCCTCATATGCTGTACATAAAGGACGGTAAGTTTGCGATGTACTACGCAAGCGACTGTATCGGCGGCGATGCTGAAAACTATCCCTTTGTAAAGAGTATGACCTACCAACATATCATCGTGCATATCTATGACGAGGCAACGGGTACGTTCGGCGAGCCTATCGTGGCTTCAAACGGAGAGAACCATAACTCGCGCGACGGTATGCCCGTTGTATGTCAGCTCTCTGATAAAACATACGCAATGGTCATAGA
The DNA here is from genome assembly GCA_045120955.1 of Eubacteriales bacterium. GTDB lineage: Bacteria > Bacillota > Clostridia > Oscillospirales > CAG-272 > JAZMZS01. The sequence goes on from JBGVFH010000023.1 coordinate 3,169, forward strand.
ATCCTCGAGCATGAGAGGCAGATATCCGTTTATAATTCAGATGCTTTTCTCAGAGGACGGAATAATCTGGTCAGAGCCGAAAACAGTGTTTACCCCCTCGGCTGTCAATAACTATTCCGGCGCTCCGTATATCGTATGTCTTGACGACGGAAGAATAGCTATCTCCTTCCAAGCTACAGAGGGCAGCGGAAGCAATATCGCAAGCTCGTCCGTATTCAACAGTGCAATGAATGTAATAGTGTCAAAGAAACCCGTTACATACAAGGACAAGGAGTCTATAGAAAAGAATGATTTTGACAAAATATTCTTCAATCCGATAATTACCTCGGCTTCAAATCCATTCTCAATATGGCCCTCGATGCTCGTACATAACGGCAAGCTTTTGTGCACGGCTGAATGCGGAGTAAACACATCGGCTACTACACGCACCACAAACGGAATTTATCTCAGAATAGGCAAAGTGAAATAAAACAAAGTCAGTTTCTTGTAAAAAACGCACTAACCCCCGCCCTTTTTCTACCGGAAGTGCTGCGGTCTTTCGTGATATGCGATAGGGTCAGGCATAGTCTCGCACGCACGATATAGAGTCCGTTATGGCTTGCTTTTTCAGGGG
>JBGVFH010000024.1:0-2838 GCA_045120955.1 Eubacteriales bacterium
AGCATGCAGTGCATGCGCCCAATACTGGCTCATCCCTCTATTGAGCGTTCAGCTGCAAACAAAGGTCATAGCAAGCTATGACCAAGTCAGTGTTTCTAACGCAGAGGGTCCACCCGTTCCCATTCCGAACACGGAAGTTAAGCTCTGCAGTGCCGAAAATACTTGTCTGGAGACGGACCGGGAAGATAGGTCAACGCTGACACTAAAAGTCGGTTATTTTAACGGAGAGGGTCCACCTGTACCCATTCCGAACACAGAAGTTAAGCTCTGCAGTGCCGAAAATACTTGCTTGGCGACGAGCCGGGAAAATAGGTCAAAGCCGACACAGTACAGGAAGACAAAGCTCGCTCCTTGTTTTCCTGTTTAATATATGAATGGGAGCTTGCTCCTCATTCAGAATATTCCTCTTTAGCTCAGTTGGTTAGAGCACCTGACTGTTAATCAGGGGGTCGTTGGTTCAAGTCCAACAAGGGGAGCCAAAAACAAAAGCACCGCAATCGCGGTGCTTTTTGTTTTTGCCCTTTCCCCCTCGTCGGACTTTTCACCACCGCCACCTCTCCGCACGAAGTGCGGAAAAGGGGCAAGGTTTGCCACGCAAACCTTGTGAGCGAGCCTGCGAGCGGGTCGTTAGGTTCAAGTCCAACAAGGGGAGCCATCCTCATAGGTCAAAAATGCAACCTATGCCAAAAAGCCTTGTTTTACAAGGCTTTTTCGGTTTTTTAGGGCAGTTTTTTTGACCTTTCTTTTTTTGCAACCTTTTCCGAACCTTATGGACTTGAACCCGCGACATTTTCGCACATTTGAGAAATCTCTGCTTTTCTGATATAATATAGACAGAAAGAAGGAAAGCGAGGACTTACAGATGAAAAACGGATACGCGATGGTTCGCAGACTTAAACTCACCCCCTTTGAACTCCGAGTTGCTATCGAAGCTCTCAATGCAAAGAGACTCAAGCAGAAGGCAAACGGGATCGACAACAGAGCAACCTCCAACCTCATACTCCACCTACTCGATGCCCTTGAAGCTTAATTACATACGGTTAATATGAAGCCGACTTTATGACCACTAATGAAGTGGAAATAAGGTCGGCTTTTTTGTTTTCCGGAAATCAACTAACAGGAGGATAAAAATGAATTTAGAACCCAACAACAAAAGCCTTTCTTTTGCGGAGTTCCTTGATGCAGCAATAAGAGACAAAGCAGAGGCAAAACCATTTCCTTACACATTGGAGGTGTGTCGATGTAGATACTGTTCGTTCTGTCAAAACGGAAAGTGTGCGCTGAAAAGATGCTGCTGCATGAACGAGAGAGTTAAAGCAAGATCTTGCACCTTTGCGGAACTTTTGAGAGATTGCTTTGCAAATTTCAAAGACAACGTATTTCAGTTCAGACTTCGCATTGCTTGTGAAAGGGCAACGGAACTTCATACGTGCTTTCTTGATGCAGGTCATAGGGCGAGGTTCTATGAAGGTGTTTCTTATATGAGAAAGAAAGATCCCAAGTTTATCGCGCAGTTATATCTCCTTTCTGCATTCGAACTCTTGTGGCTCAGAGCAAAGCAGGTGATGTGTTCGCCCGGCTTTATTGATTATTCGTGTCTTGATCTCAAACTGACAGAGCCAAACGCCTATCTCTATTTCTGTACTGCTATGGATATTCAGTACGGCGGTTCTCACATTGACCTCTATGAGCTTACCCTTGATGAAATCGTAGATTTCGATGCTTTCAGAGTAATCTGTAACTCGGTCGCTATATGCCTTTACGGTATGGATGCCGTTAAGGTCGCGGAAAAACGAAAGAAACACAAGAAAAAGAAGAAAGGGAAGGTGAAAGCAGATGCCCGAAGCTAAGGACGATCTGAAACGTGAAAAGGTGCGTATCGTTCCAATTAGCAATATCGAGGATTTTCCCGACCATCCTTTCCAAGTAAAAGATGATGAAAGTATGGATCAGCTCGTTAAGAGCATACAAATGAATGGCGTACTCAATCCCGTCATCGCTCTCAAAATTGATGAGAACCATTATCAGCTCATTTCCGGTCATAGAAGAAAACGCGCTTGTATGCTTCTCGGCATAGACCGAATACCGCTTATCGGCAGAGAAATGACCAAGGAAGATGCCATCATTGAAATGGTTGATTCCAATCTTCAAAGAGAGTGCATCTTGCCTTCGGAAAAGGCTCGGGCATATAAAATGAAGATGGACGCGATGAAAAGAAAGGCGGGCAGACCAAGCAAAGAGAATTCTGCCCCACTGGAGCAGAATTTCGGAAAGACCACAAGAGATATGTTGGCGGCAGAGAGTCCCGATAGTAGTGAACAGATTCGTCGGTATGTAAGGCTGACAGAACTAACTCCCGAACTCCTTGAATTTGTCGATGAGGGCAAGATCGGTATGCGACCCGCTGTTGAGCTTTCATACTTGCAGGAGGAAGAAATGCGAGATCTTGTTGACTTCATCGACAATGAGGAAGTCTTTCCGTCTCACGCACAAACCATACGAATGAGGGCTTTAAGTAAGGATGGAAAACTTGATAGAGAAGCTATCGACACCATAATGAATGAAGAAAAGCCAAATCAAAAGGCACGTATCAAAATTCCTATGGAAAAGATAGAGAAATACTTTCCCGCAGGAACTTCCGAAAAGAAAATCGAAGAAACCATTCTCAAGGCTCTTGCTATGTACCGTCAGCGGCAAAAGGAGAACCGAGACGCACGATGAAACAATTTAATACCGAAATCACGGGGTAAAGAAGATGAATTTATCATCTAAACTTTACCCCGTTTTTTTATGCCCAAAAACAGAAAAGAGGTGGTGCTTATGATTGTAGTGAATTGA
>JBGVFH010000025.1:0-2218 GCA_045120955.1 Eubacteriales bacterium
GGACAGCCGCCTACTCCGATCTTGAATTTATGCGGAAGCTTCACGTCGCGCATCCCTATGTAAAACTTATCGTATATGACCTTTGCAAGTGCCTGTGTATCAATGTTTCCGTAAACGCAGGTCGTGCCTTTACAAGCGGTAATAGGACGAACCTTTGCGCCCGTGCCGCCAAAATACAATCCACGCTCTGACATAAAGGCTTCCGCTTCGGGAATTTTATCAAACGGAATTCCAACGATCTCTGCGGCAAGTCTTGCGGTAAATATTACTTTGCCGTTGCCGTATTTCTCGGAGCATTCGGCAATAGCGTGAAGCTGGTCGGGGGTAAAAAGACCTGCGACCGTAACAATTCTGCCTGAGAAGCAGTCGGTTCCTCTGTTTCTGAGAAAGCCTCTTCCTTTAACACTTGTTATTTGTTCATTCGTCAACATAGCTGTTTACCTCGATTTCATTGACTTACATCTGTTTTTATGATATAATATTATATCACGTTTTCCGTGATTTGTCAATGAAATACGCCATTTAAGAGGATATATGAAGAAAGTAAAACCAATAAAGAACATCGTCGCTTTTCTGTTGATCACAGCAGTCCTGTTTTCTATGTCAGCGTGTAACGGTCAACCGAAAAACGAGAACAAAAATACGGTAGTCTTTACCGATGCCCTCGGTCGAGAGGTGAATATCCAAAAGAACCCCGAGCGAGTTGCCGCCCTTCTTGGAAGCTTCGCAGACGTTTGGATGCTTGCGGGCGGCGAGCTTTGCGCATCTGCTGAGGATGCTTGGGAGGATTTCGGGCTTGAGCTTGGCGATGCCGTCAATATCGGCGGCGCGCATTCTCCGAGTCTTGAGCTTCTCATATCAGCAGACCCCGATTTTGTTATCGCAAGCGCGTCCACTGCCTCCAATGTTGAGATGAGGGAAACACTGGAAGCTATGGGAATTGCCGTTGCATATTTTGACGTGGATAGCTTCGACGATTATCTGAAAATGCTCGATATTTGTACCGACATTACAGAACGCAAGGATCTGTACGAACAGAACGGACTTGCGATCAAGGCACAGATCGATGAAATAAAAGCAGAGTACAAAAATTCAGATATTCCCGAAGATGAACGAAAAGTCCTATTGCTGCGAGCCGCTTCAAGCTTTGTAAAGGCAAAAGGCAGCAGTGGAACGATCCTTGGCGAAATGCTTCACGATATGGGCTGTATCAATATTGCTGACAGTAACACGAGCTTGCTTGAAAATTTGAGTGTAGAAGCGATCATTCGGGAAGAGCCGTACCACATTTTCGTGGTAACGATGGGAAGTGATACAGAGGCGGCGAAGCAGTCGCTTGAAAATCTGATAAAGGAGAACCCTGCCCTGAGTACGCTTGATGCGGTGAAAAACGGTAGATTGCACGTTATGGATAAAACGCTGTTCAATCTGAAGCCTAACGCGCGCTGGGCAGAGTCATACGGAATACTTTATGATAAGCTTACGAAAAAATAAGATAGGATATATATACGGTATAGCGATCCTTTTATTGCTTCTTGCTGCCGTTCTCGGTGTGCTTTTCGGATCATCGGAGCTGAGGCTTTCGGACATGCTTTCGTCGCTTATAGCGGGAGATATGCAGAGTCCCGAGGCAAGAATATTACTATACGTCAGATTGCCGAGAGTTCTTGGAAGTCTTATATGCGGTATGGCGCTCGCCGTGTCAGGCGCGGTCATTCAAGGCGTGCTTGCGAACCGATTGGCATCTCCGAGCATTATCGGTGTAAATGCGGGTGCAGGTCTTGCTGTCACTATTGGCTCGGCATTGGGTATCATAGGTGGCTGGAGGCTCTCTCTGTTTGCTTTTGTCGGTGCATTCTTGACCGTGATGCTTGTCAGTCTCGGAGCAAGAAAATGGGGGGCTTCAAGAGGAACGGTCATATTGATGGGCGTAGCGCTGAACGCCTTGCTCGGCGCGATATCCGATACAGTCACCACCTTCAATCCCGAAATCAGTATACAGAGCCTCGATTTTAAGATAGGTGACTTTTCATCGGTTACTTACGCAAAGCTGATACCTGCCACAGTGATCGTTTTAATATCCGTCTTGATACTCTTGACATTTTCAAACGAGCTTGACGTGCTGACTCTTGGTGACGAAAACGCCAAAGGGCTTGGAATGAATACGAACGTGATGCGCGTAATATTCTTACTGCTTTCCGCACTGTTGGCAGGTGCG
>JBGVFH010000026.1:0-10946 GCA_045120955.1 Eubacteriales bacterium
AAGATCATAGATAAAGCTCCAATCTATTGCGTTCTCTATCTTTCGCAGCATATGGTCTTGCGGTACAAGATCATCTATACAGAACATCTGTATTTGATTGCGTTTTTTGTTTTCACTTGTTAGCATTTTATCCCCTCGCTTCCTTTCTTCTATTATACCATACTTTTCTCCTTTTTGCAAAAAAACAAAGCCACTTTTTCAGTGACTTTGTCTTCAGTCTGAAGTGTGCTTATGCACACTTTTTTATGTATCGGCAGTATCCAGCGGCTGTACCGACTCTATCATTTTTACAATTTCCGATTTTTCTATTTTACCATTGACGCCAATAACAAAAAAATATCGGTTCTGTATCCATCTTGCGCTTGCCCCAACTTCGCTTGTACACAGGTGCACCTCCATTCCGGAAACATAGATGGTGGAAGCAGTGCCAAACGTTGTACTGAATTTACCTCCCAGATCATTGGTGACATTTTGTCGAAAATAGATACTTATGTTTTCATCATTCCAGTACTCAGTATATATTCTCGTATCTGATCTTAAACATTCTGTCATTTCAAAGCCATCGGGAATGTATTTCATCTCGTATTCTTTTTCAATTTTGTCGGTAACATTGCCTTTAAAGCAGTAGTCTACCTCATCATTATTTGTCTTAATATCAAACGTAACGGGAGAATTTTTTATCACTGCGGTTCTTATCGCTATTACTGCCGCCGCTGCTGTCAACGCCACTGCGGCAAACAGCAATATACGTTTGACTGTTTTTTTGGTAAAACTCAAACTTTTGGTTTTTCGCTTCTTGATATCCGAGCGTTCAGACTCTTCAAAAGTATTGGCACAATTCTCAGTATCATCGGCATCGTATGCTTCTGTTGCTTGTTTGCCTTTGATCTTATCAAGTGAAACATTCATTACAACATTCAGAACATAGCCACGAACTTCTGTAGGATCGTCAATACTGTCGACAGCATCCATATTTGATAATATGATCAAAAACGCATCATGAACCGCATCCTCAGCATCCTTCTGATTTTGCAGAATTGAAACTGCCAATGACATCATTTGTTTTTTGTATGTATTGTACAGTTTTTCAAATTTGTCTTTTGGCTCGTCACTATCGTTTGCTTTCAGATTTAAAAACCTCATATGGTTTCTTCCGTCCAATTATATCTTATGTATCGGCGGTATCCGTCGGCTGTACCGGCTGTACCGACTCTACCATTTTTATAACTTCTGATTCTTCTACATTACCGTTGCAGGAGATTACACAAAAATATCGATCATGTACCCATCTTGCCCCACTAATCTCTCTTCTTTGACGCAGATGTACCTTCATTCCTAACACATAGATAGTAGTAGTGGTGCCATGTTCTATATCATAGCTGCCTCCCGAGTATACAGTAGGTTTTTGTCTAAATGTGATGCTTTTTCCTTCTGCATTTACATACTTGGTACATACTCCAAAAACAGTTTTTGAATATTTCTCTTGCTCATAGCCCTCGGGAATATATGTCATCTCATATTCTTTCTCAACATCGTAGGTAATATCCCCCTCAAATAAGTAGCTGATAGCCCTGCCGTCATCTACCAATTTGGTAGAGAACTTAACACCGGGACCGCTGCCTGCGGTGATACACAGCAACATTGCAAATATCAAAGACACAATCGCAGCAATCAACAATATACGTCTGAATACCTTTTTGGAAAGATGCCGGCTTTTTTTCTTTCGCTCTTTAATAAGCTTCTGCATCTTTTGCTCAAACTCGTCCGAAAACTCATAGTCTACCTGTGAATCATCGCAAGGTATATCGCAAAACTGCTCGTTAATGAGCTTGTGCATCTTCTGATCAAACTCATCCGAAAACTCATAGTCTATATGTGAATCATCGCAAGGTATATCACGGAACTCATATGACATTGCTTCTCTAATTGCGGCTTTTATCTCTTCCTTGCTCAATGCCATAGATCATTTCTCCCCTTTTTTCTCGAGTTTGCTCAATAGTATCTTTTTCCCTCTCACAAGGTGTTTTTTGGCTGTATAAATATTTCTATTCAAAAGTGTCGCTGCTTCCTTGATACTCATCTCTAAAACAAAGTGGCAGTACATGATCTCTCTATAAGGCGCATCCATCGATAACATTGCATCAACAATTTCGTCATATTCAGCCTTCAAACTTACAATATGAAAAAAATCTTCATCCGAAATATCCGCATGATCCGAAATATCTTCAATAGCGGAAAATGCTGATGCCTGATGATTTCTGATTTTATTGAGCGATGCATTCTTTACGGCAACCAAAAGATAGTTACGGATATCTGTAGGATCATCAATATGCTCAATTATAACCATATTTGCTGCTATACTCAAAAAAACATCGTGAACAGCATCCTCGGCATCCTCGCTATTTTGCAATATGGTAGTCGCCAAAGCGACCATTTGCTTTTTGTATGTATTGTACAGTTTTTCAAATTTGTCTTTTGGCTCGTCGCCATCTATCATACTCAGATAAAAGGATAGCATTTTATTACTCCGGACAAAGGCACCTCAGCTCCGAGCTATTGCTCAAATTAAAAAGAGATGCATTTTATAAAAAATTATATAGCTGTGAGATTTTTCGGTCTAATTATATCACAAATAATTATAAAAAGTCAATTATGATATCATAGCATGCGATATTTATTATTTTTAATTTTACATATAAATTAGTAATTATTAATGAACATTTAACATTTTATGAATATTTTTAAAATTATATCAATTTTGCCTAAATTTGTGTCTCCTTTTTTTGCTTTTTTGTGTTTTTATAAATAGAAGGACAAATAAAAAGACAGTTTTACACTCCCACATGCATGCGTAAGCATGTCAGAGCTATCATTTGATATGAATATGTATTTTAAACTATTTTTACAGGAGGTATAATCAAATGGTTTTATAAAAAGAAAAAAGACTCATCCCCCATTCATGCTTGCTCACGAAACAAAGCTCTCTTTGAAGAGATGCTGAATTGCTCACTTCGTGCGCAGTTTTATGTGCTACACCCCCAAAATTGCAGCACATTTATTTACTATTGCAAAAAGTTTTTTTAAAGCAAAGCATTGCAATATTGCAAATCCAATGGTAATATGTTACAATTAGCATAGCGAGTAGCGCAAAAAGGAGGCGTATTTTATGAAAAAGTCAAACAAAAACATCATACCGGCAACCCTCTCTATCACCCTGTTGCTTTTGCTTACCCTTGCCGCCTGTAACAATGGCGGCGGAGAGGTAACTGACACGCAGACCGATGCGGTTTCGGAAAGCAGCACGACAGACACTCAGACAGATACAGGAGAAACCACCACCGAAGACACAACAGATAGTTCTGTGGGTTCTGATTGGAAACCGTATGACATCGAGGAGCTTTCTTTCGGTGAAATGACAGAAAGCGAGCTTGAAGCTATATATCAGCAAGCTGTAAGCGCAAAAAACAACAAAGAGTATCAATATGCGTACGGTCTGTTTGCTCTTCTTTCCAGAAAAGAATACCGTGACAGCGCCGAGCAGGAAAGGACCCTGACAGCAAAAGGCAACGCAACAACGATAATATACACAGAGCTTGACTGTATCGTCGGAGGAGAAAACTGCTCCGTTAAGAATACTGAGTCGCTTAACAATGTTACAGGATATCTTTACATTGGAGAAGGCGGAACACCGACATTTATATACGAAGATAACGGAGAGATCAAAAAGATCATCCCCGACACCACGCTCAAAGACGTCGTGTCTATCACCGATCACACATATTATTACTCTGTTGGTTCTCCTGCGGTCTACCAGTGTTTAAAGAAAGACGGGACTGTTGCGCTTATATACAATCTTGACTGCAATGCAGATCCAAATAATACCACCGCCGCTCAAATCATCGGGCAAGCAGAAGCCTTCACAAAAGAGCTGAAGGATGTGGTGAAAATTTCAGTATGTAACGATGGTTACGAGGCGATGTACCTACATAGCAACGGGACTGTTTCTGTTTGTACAACAAGCGGCAGAACAGGCGAAGAGGGAGAAGCACTCGACAGGGTCAAAGCATGGACCGATATCGTTGATATTTATTTTACGTATTATTATACTGTTGGTATAAAAAGCGACGGAAGCGTTGTAAGAGAAAGCATCGGCACTCGCAAATACACCACCGATCCTTACGCAGATTTTGATTTTACAGAGAAAAAAGCTCTGCTCATGGGTGAAGGCTTTAATATCGTAAATGACGGTGCTATATGGGACAGCAACTCTGATGCTCCAGGATATTATTATCTTGACTCAAGCTGGTCAACTTACGATTACTATAAAAAAATTGTATGGTCACAACGTGATTATTGCATTGATGTCGAAGGAAATATCATATCTTCAGGTATACATACGCATATCATGGATAAAACAACTGACAACGTATCTTACGTGCATAACTTCAACGGGCTTGTTTTTATATCGGTGTCTACCGACGGAAAGATAAAGGTGCATGACTTTTTCAAAACCGATGACTCATACAAAAAATATAACGTTGACCTTCTGTCTCACATAACCATCAACATCCCGTAAACAGGCAAAAAGCCTTGATAAAAGAAAAACATCTCCGAGCAAATAAATTGCTCGGAGATGTTTTTCTTTTAGTTTTGTCCTTTTCTTATCTTTGCTTCTGCCTTGAGTCTGAGCTCTGTATTGAGTATTCTCTTTCTGAGTCTGATACTCTTTGGAGTTACCTCTATCAGTTCATCGTCAACGATAAATTCGATCGCCTGTTCGAGTGACATGATCTTCGGAGGTGTGAGTATGAGTGCCTCATCCGCACCTTTTGAGCGTATAGCGGTAAGATGCTTTTCCTTGCAGACATTAAGAGCTATGTCACCTTGCTTGGGGTTTTCGCCAACTATCATACCCTCATATACAGGTGTCTGTACACCTATAAACATGGTTCCTCTGTCCTGAGAGTTGTACAGTCCGTACGAAGTCGAAACGCCTTCCTCGCTTGCTACGAGAGAGCCCGAGTATCTGACCGTGACCTCACCCTTGTACGGCTGGTACGAGTCAAAAACGCTGTTCATGATACCCTCGCCCTTTGTATCGGTCAAAAACTCACTTCTGTATCCGAAAAGGCAGCGTGTGGGGATAAGATACTCTATACGCATACGAGAGCCCTTGGGCTCCATTTCAAGCAGCTCGCCCTTGCGTCTGCCGAGTTTTTCAACGACAGCTCCGACCGAATCCTCGGGACAGTCGATAGTTACACGCTCTATAGGCTCGCATTTTACCCCGTCGATCTCCTTGAAAAGTACCTTTGGAGTTGAGCAGCACAGCTCATAGCCCTCACGGCGCATATTTTCTATAAGAATAGAAAGATGCATCTCGCCTCTTCCCGCAACTCGGAACGACTCTGTAGTGTCACCGTCATTTATGCGTATTGAAACATCCTTGAGAGTTTCCTTGTACAGACGCTCACGCAGGTGTCGGCTCGTTACATACTTGCCCTCCTTGCCTGCAAAGGGCGACGTGTTCACGGAGAAGGTCATCTCCATCGTAGGCTCGCTCACCTTTACAAATTCGAGCGGCTCAACGCAGCCGAGACTCGTTACCGTGTCACCGATGTTAATGTTCTCGCACCCGCTGAAGCATACGATGTCTCCGACAGTTGCCGTGTCTACCGAAATTCTGTTAAGACCGTCTATCTGATAGAGCGCAACTATCTTTGAGCGGCGGGGAGTCATCTCAGAGTGATAATTTGATATCATTACCTCTTGATTTACTCTGACGCTTCCTCTCTCTATTCTTCCTATGCCGATACGTCCGACATACTCGTTATAGTCAACGCTCGAAACGAGAAGCTGCAGCTCCCCTGCCTCGTCTCCCTCGGGTGCGGGTATATAGTCAAGTATCGTCTCAAAGAGCGGTACAAGGTCTGTTCCCGGCTCCTCGGGAGAGTATGATGCCGTGCCTGCTCTGCCTGAGCAAAACAACATCGGAGAGTCAAGCTGCTCATCCGTTGCATCAAGCTCTATAAGAAGCTCGAGCACCTCATCAATAACCTCATGTATTCTTGCGTCCGGCTTGTCTATTTTGTTTACAACAACGATAACTCTGTGATTGAGCTCAAGAGCTCTCTGAAGAACAAAGCGTGTCTGAGGCATAGGTCCTTCTGCTGCATCAACGAGCAAAATAACTCCGTTTACCATTTTGAGTACACGCTCGACCTCACCGCCGAAATCAGCGTGTCCGGGCGTATCTACAATATTGAATTTTGCATCCTTGTAATATACCGCCGTGTTCTTTGCGAGAATGGTAATGCCTCTTTCTCTCTCAAGGTCGTTTGAGTCCATTACTCTCTCTTCTGTAACCTGATTTTCACGGTATATACCGCCCTGCTTTAACATCTCGTCAACAAGTGTGGTCTTGCCGTGGTCAACATGCGCTATGATAGCAACATTTCTTAAATCCGCGCGTTTCAAATTCCTGTCTCCCATATATATAGATTTTTATTTTATCAAATAAGATCATTTTCGCCATAAGCAGCTGCTATACCGCCTCAACAAAAATACATAATATTATATCATTATAATTTTTAAATTACAATACAAAACAAAAAACTTGCTGTATTTTTTCTTGCATAATGTCGAACGGGCTCTCAATATTATCCTCTCGGCGCAATGCGTAACCACCCCCTTTTCTTCTGCTTTACATCAGTTTTATAACTGTTTTTTCCACAAATGACCCGCACCGTTTATGGAATTTTGCATATTTAATACTCGTTTTTTATCTATTTGTACCGATAGACTATAAAAGCATTGCAAAAATTAGACGATTATCCAACAATTAAATCTAATGCTTGACAATCATCTTATATCGGTGTATAATAAGCTTGATATAATATATAACAAAATATGGATATACATATTTTCGGAGGATACAATGATAGTAAAGTTACTTGACGAGCCGAATATCGTCTACGAGGCGGCGATGCTTTTGTATGATGAAGCCAACAACATTTCATATAAGGAAAAGAAAGCGGAGTTTGAGCAGTCGTCCTCATCCGAAAACGAGGAGTTGATAGCAGGCTTCGATATCTTCTCAAAATTTTCTGAGCTTATCCGTGAAAAAAACGACATCGACCCCGATGTGAGCGCACATCTGTTTTCTCACAGAGCTGAGATTGACACCTGCCTTGCCTTTTACATACTTCACGATGTTTTTGCCTCTCCTGAGCCTGACTTCATATCCGATCTTGAAAAGATAAAGAACATGAGCAAGGCAACTTTTTTTGCAAATATGTATTCTCTGCTGCTCGGTAAATTTCCTGAGCTCGAAACAAAGGCGGCTATATCAAATTACGCCGACTTTATAAATTTTATCGCTGTGCTTCCTGTGTCAGGAGAGCTGAAATGGGAGCTGACCTCCTTCTACAACAATTTTGATCAGATCAAGGGACTGCTTGCTGTTATGATAGGAAAGGTCGGAAAGCTGTTCTTTGACGGTTATGAGCTTGTCCGCCACTACACAGATTGGTTTCTTGCCAACTACAAAATGTCAAGCTCGCAAAACCCGGAAAAATATCTGCGCGAAAACTACAAGGTACTTGACGGGAAGGAGCCGGACATTCTCTTTGTAGTTCCGTCCGCTGCCGCTGCCGACAGAGTAGAATACAAGATGAGCTTTACAGAGGAGCAGCTTACTGATTTTCTCTACATAGGTGTTCTCCACTCCGCCGTATCTGAAGCGAGCAAGTCTCCTTTTGACGATACTAAGCTCTGCCGAACGCTGAAGGTCATGGGAGACAAGAGCAAATTCGAGATACTTCGCCTCGTCTCCGAGGAGCCCAAATTCGGTCAGCAGCTTGCCGCCGCTCTTGAAATAAGCACCGCAACAATATCGCACCATATGGCACAGCTCGAGGAAATGGAGCTTATCCGAATCGAGCGTGACGCAAACCGTATATACTATTCACTCAACCGTGAGACGGTCGAATACGTAGTGCAAAATCTTACAAAAATCTTTCTAAAGGACTGAGTCTGCAAAAACAGAGAGCTAAAAATACAAAAAAAATTGAAAAACCCTATTGACAAAGTCAGTAGGGTCGTGTATAATGATAATAGTAATAATTACTATTATTAAATAACTAAGAAAGGAGCTGCTATGTCAAAGCAATGCGAGCTTGTTCTATCAATAGTAGAGCACTGCGACGGTCACATTTCGGCTGAAGAGGTATTTGACCGTGCAAGGAGCAAAATGCCAAATATATCCTTCGGTACTGTGTACCGAAATCTCGGAAAGCTGTGCAATGACGGACAGATACGGGAGGTTCCCGTAACCGGAGGAGCAGCCAGATACGAGAGGATGCAAAAGGCACATGGGCACCTCGTCTGCGTCAAATGCTCAAGGATCGTTGACTTTCCCATCATCGACATGGACGAGCTTGAAAAAAAGCTGAACACACAATTCCTATCTTACAGCTGTTGCATAACACACATATGCAACGAATGCAAAAACAAAGACTTGCAGTCTTAAATATATTTATTTCGGAGGAAAGTATTATGGATATCAAAGGAACAAAAACAGAAAAAAACCTTATGGAGGCATTTGCAGGCGAGAGCCAGGCACGCAACAAGTACACCTATTTTGCTTCAAAGGCAAGAAAAGAGGGCTACATTCAGATAGCTAACATATTTGAAGAAACAGCCGCAAACGAGAAGGAACACGCAAAAATTTGGTACAAGTACCTTCACGGCGGCGAGGTAGGCACAACTATCGAAAATCTCGAGGATGCTGCAAACGGAGAGAACTACGAGTGGACGGATATGTACGACCGCATGGCAAAGGAAGCTCGTGAAGAGGGCTTTACAGAGATCGCCGCTCGCTTTGAGATGGTCGGAAAGATCGAAAAAGAGCATGAAGAACGCTACAGAAAGCTGCTCAAGAATGTCAAAGAGGGTCTCGTATTCTCAAAGGACGGCGACACGATCTGGCAATGCTCTAACTGCGGACACATCGTTGTCGGAAAGAAAGCACCCCAGATGTGCCCTGTATGCTCTCATCCTCAGTCATACTTTGAGGTTCGCAAGGAAAACTATTAATTTTTCCTTTCATTATAGACACGGCGTAACGGCAATATAAATCGGATCCCCTTGAAATGCACGGCATTTCAAGGGGATCTGTTGTTTTTTACGGTATCAGGCTATCTGTTGACGCCGAACACGCCGACGATGATCAACGCACAGCAAATAAACTGTCCCGCCGACATCGTCTCTCCGAGTATAAACACACCTGCGAGCACAGACACGACCGTGATTAAATTTGAAAACGATGCAGAACGAACGCTGCTTATCACCGTGGTGGAATAGTTGTAGAGCATAAATGCCACGATAGAGGAAACTATTGCAAGGTAGCACACCGCCGCCCAAAACTGAGGATAGGATGCCGCCAAGACAAGCTCTGTGATATATTGCCCCCGAAGAGTGAACGCCGCAATGGTATTAAATCCTACAGCCCCTACCAAAAACATGATATATGTACGTTCAAAGGGAGAAAAACGCTCCGATTCGCTTCTGCTCAGTACGTTGAAGACAGCTGCGCATACAACAGCACCCAGAAGCAGCAGGATGCCAACCAAGCGGTTTGCCCCTCCGTCATCTCCGAGCATACTGATAACGGCAATAGCCGCAAGAGACAGTACTGAGAAAAGAATTTGCGGGAGAGTAGGCTTTTCCTTCAGAAAAAGCGTCGAAAGTATAATAACAGCCACGGGAACCAATGAAATAATAACACCGGAAAGTGCGCTTGATGTATTCTCTATCCCGTACAGCTCAAAGATGAAGTATAAAAGCGGCTGTGCAAGTGCCATCAAATACAGCTTTTTCTTAGACTTACCCTTAAAATCAAGCTTGACCGTACCAAAGAGCCACATGAGATTAAGCACGGCAAAAGCCACGGTAAATCTCACCGCCAGGATTACCATCGGATGCGCATAGTCGAGTGCGATCTTTGAAAACAGAAAGCTAAAACCGAATATAATATTTGTAAGCAGTGCCGCAATACTGCCCTTTACCGTTTTTTTATCAGTCATGTCACACCTTAATATAAACAAAGCCGTAGTTTTATAAAAAACATAGCACGCTTTACCCGTTAACAACAAAGTAAAACATAATGAATAGTGAAAAATACAAACAAAAATCCGCATTCGTAAGAATGCGGATTTTTGTTTGGCGGAGAGAGTGGGATTCGAACCCACGTGGGGCGCGAACCCCAAACGGTTTTCAAGACCGCCTCGTTATGACCGCTTCGATATCTCTCCGTAAATATTAAATTGTACATTTCTTCCGACGACTTGTATATTCTATCACAAAAAAACTCATATGTCAATAACAAATAATATTTTTCTTAAAAAATTTCAATCTAACTATTGCAATTTGAAAAAAAATGTGATATTATATCTTTTGTGAGCAGTACGGAGAGATGGCTGAGCTGGTCTAAGGCGCACGACTGGAAATCGTGTGAACGCTAATACCGTTCCGAGAGTTCGAATCTCTCTCTCTCCGCCAAGAAACGACATCCTTCTGTGCTTTTACCGAAGGATGTCGATTTTAATTTCACATATGTTATCATTGCAGGGTTAGTACATCGGTAGTATGGACGCTTCCCAAGCCTCAGAGGCGGGTTCGACTCCCGTACCCTGCTCCAAAAAAGCAAGCCTAACGGCTTGCTTTCAGACTGAAGACAAAGTCACTGAAAAAGTGGCTTTGTTTTTTTGCAAAAAGGAGAAAAGTATGGTATAATAGAAGAAAGAAAGCGAGGGGATAAAATGCTAACAAGTGAAAACAAAAAACGCAATCAAATACAGATGTTCTGTATAGATGATCTTGTACCGCAAGACCATATGCTGCGAAAGATAGAGAACGCAATAGATTGGAGCTTTATCTATGATCTT
>JBGVFH010000027.1:0-4045 GCA_045120955.1 Eubacteriales bacterium
GACGCTATCCTGCAAGCAAACATTGAAAAGGGAAATATTAAAAGATAAAAGCACAACATACATAGGAGAAATGTTATGTCAAAAATTCTGATTGTCGTGGATATGCAAAACGACTTCATCGACGGTGCATTGGGCACAAAGAAAGCGGTTGCAATCGTTCCATACGTCAAAGACGTTATCGAGAGCTTTGACGGTAAGGTGTTTCTCCCTATAGCCACCAAAGAGCACTTGAAGCTATGAAGGTTTGTCAGAATGGACGCAGATCCCATTGTGACGATCACCTATTTTGTTCCGGAGAAGAAAAAGGAAGACGGCGCATACGTTGACGTTACGGGCATCGTCAAGGAGATCGACGAGTATGAACGGTGCTTTGTGATGACTGACAAAAAGAAGATCCCGATAGAGCAGGTAAGAGCTATCGAGGGAGAGCTTTTCAAGTGCTTGGAATTATAATTTGACTAAAGAGGTATTGACGTTATGATTTGGATATCAGCAGCTATACTGTCCGCAGTTTTTGCGGGATTGACATCAATCCTTGCCAAGTGCGGCATCAAAAAAACAGACTCGGACCTTGCAACGGCGCTCAGAACCATTGTTGTTCTGATTTTCTCATGGATTATGGTACTTGTTGTAGGTTCGTTACATACAATAACGGAAATAGAGCCCAAGGCATTTATTTTTCTGATCCTTTCAGGACTTGCTACGGGTGCGTCCTGGATCTGCTACTTCAAGGCACTTTCGGTGGGAGACATCAACAAGGTCGTACCGATCGACAAATCCAGTACAGTCCTCACCGTTCTACTTGCCATCATCTGCTTCGGAGAAACGAGCAATCTCGTAATGAAGCTCATTGCCACGGCAATTCTTGCAGTTGGTATTTTTCTGATGGTGGAGAAAAAGAAAAGGGAAGAAAAGCAGGAAAGCAAGATGTGGATGCTCTATGCCGTGCTTGCCGCAGTCTTCGCAGCTCTCACGTCTATACTTGCAAAAATAGGCATCTCGGGGGTGGAGTCAAATCTCGGAACAGCAATAAGAACGGGTGTGGTCCTGATTATGGCTTGGGTGATCGTTTTTGCAAGAGGAAAGCAGGCACAGCTCAAGAGCATTGATAAAAAAGAGCTTTTGTTCATCGGGCTTTCGGGAATTGCGACGGGAGCGTCTTGGCTTTGCTATTATTATGCTATCCAGAACGGAGAGGTCAGTGTTGTCGTTCCCATCGACAAGCTCAGCATCATCGTAACCGTCATTTTCTCATACTTTGTCTTTAAGGAGAAGCTCTCAAAAAAGGCTTTTGCAGGTCTCTGCCTGATGGTGGTTGGAACACTGCTGATGGTGTTTTTTAAGTAAACACTCTTGAAAAAATCATAGAATTGTGATATAATTATTGTCTGTATACCGGCAAACAAAAACAATTTAAGAATAAACAATTAAGAATAAAGGAGGAATGAAAATGGCAGAGCATTTACCACTATCCGTTCGGGTTCCGATTGAATCGGATAACCCAAGTATCTGCCGCAAAGAAGATCTTTGCATCAAGTGCGGACAATGCCGTGAGGTCTGCACGAATGAAATCGGTGTTCACGGTACATATTCCTTCGAGCAAACCGAAGGAAAGGCGATCTGTATCCACTGTGGACAGTGCGCAAACGTCTGTCCTACCGCCAGCATTACCGAGGTCTACGAATACCCGGACGTAAAGGCTGCTATCGCAGATCCCAATAAGATCGTTATCGTTAGCACTTCTCCCTCTGTGCGCGTTGCTCTCGGTGAAGAGTTTGGAATGGCAAAAGGAAGCTTCGTGCAGGGTAAAATGATCGCCCTTATGCGTGCTCTCGGTGCCGATTACGTCCTGGATACCAACTTTGCCGCAGACCTAACCATCGTTGAGGAAGCAAGCGAGCTTGTTCGTCGCATTACGACAGGAGATAAGCCCCTGCCTCAGTTTACAAGCTGCTGCCCTGCGTGGGTGAAGTTTGCTGAAACCTATTATCCCGAAATGCTCCCGCACGTATCAACTGCCAAGAGCCCCATCGGTATGCAAGGTTCCACCATTAAGACCTACTTCGCACAGAAGATGGGGATTGATCCGAAGAAGATCGTTAACGTAGCACTTACCCCCTGTACTGCGAAAAAATTCGAGATTCGACGCGAGGAAATGAATGCCGCAGGCAAGAAGCTCGGTATCCCCGAAATGCGCGATATGGACTATGTTGTTACAACTCGCGAGCTTGCTCTTTGGGCAAAGGAAGCGAAGATCGACTTTGCTTCTCTTGAGGATAGCGATTACGACCGCTTTATGGGTGAAGCATCGGGTGCAGGCGTGATCTTCGGTAACACCGGAGGTGTTATGGAGGCAGCGCTTCGTACCGCATACTCCTATATCACGGGTGAGGTCCCTCCGAGCGCACTTCTTGGCCTTAAGCCCGTTCGCGGATACGAGGGCATCAGAGAAGCAAGCCTTGACGTCAAGGGAACCACTGTAAACGTAGCTGTTGTTTATGGTACGGCAAACGCTCGCAAGCTCATCGAACTAATCAAGAGCGGTGAGAAGAACTACCACTTCGTTGAGGTGATGACCTGTCCCGGCGGATGCATCGGCGGTGGCGGTCAGCCCCGTGATTTTGCGGCAGATGCTAATGCAAGCCGTAAGGCAAGAATCGAGAGCCTTTACAAGAGAGATGCCTCTTTGACTCTTCGTTCGAGCCACGAAAACCCTGAGATAAAGGAGCTTTACGAGGAATTTTACGGCAAACCGCTCAGCGAGCTTGCGGAAGAAATGCTCCATACTATGTACACTGATCGCTCAAGCGACATCAATAAAGAAATTATAAAAGGAGAAACAAAGAAAATGGCTAAATGGAAATGCACTGTTTGCGGATATATTCACGAGGGAGAAATGACCGACGACTTTAAGTGCCCTGTATGCAAGGTACCCGCATCCAAGTTTGAAAAAATTGAGGAAGCTCCCGCAAAGAATCCCTTTGCAGGCACAAAGACAGAGAAGAACCTCTGGGAAGCATTCGCAGGTGAGTCTCAGGCAAGAAACAAGTATACATACTTTGCATCTGTAGCAAAGAAGGCAGGATATGAGCAGATCGCTGCAATCTTCCTTCAGACCGCTGAAAATGAAAAGGAGCACGCAAAGCTTTGGTTCAAGGCACTTGGCGAGCTTGGCGATACCGCTGAGAACCTTCTTCACGCCGCTGAGGGCGAGAACTACGAGTGGACCGATATGTACGACGGCTTTGCCAAGGACGCTGAGGAAGAGGGCTTTACCGAGCTCGCTGCACAGTTCCGCGCTGTTGCTGCTATCGAGAAGACTCACGAGGAGAGATACCGCGCACTTCTGAACAACGTAGAGCAGAAGGCAGTATTCGAGAAGAGCGGTGTAACCGTTTGGGAGTGCCGTAACTGCGGACACATGGTTATCGGTACAGCTGCACCCGAGGTTTGCCCCGTATGCAAGCATCCCAAGGCATATTTCGAGGTTAGAAAAGAAAACTACTAATATCACCAAAAAACAGCGTGGAGACAGTGTCTCTGCGCTGTTTTTCCTTTCGAAAAAATATTAGCCAATTCGGTATAAATTCTTGAAAAATACTTGCAAAAAAACGCACTTTGTAGTATAATATTTGCTTACGAGACTCAGTATAATCCCGATTTTGTCGGATTTAACGCCGTAGAGACACTTTCAAAGACCAATGCAACCGTACTGCTTGTCTATTCGGACAACGATCAGATGGTTCGCAAGTCGCAGTACGACACACTTTGTGCAGGACTTTCCGATAAAGCTAATATCAAGTTCAGACTTGAGCATAATAAGGGACATAACCCAAACTATACCGAGGATGCCGTTGCCTACCTTGGCGAGTACCTTGCTGCTAAGAACAAGCTGACAAAGAAAAAGAAGCTTGTCGCGGATGAGCAAAAGAGAGCTTTTCTTGCATCTTTTGACTGGAACAGAATGACAGTGCAGGACGAATCGGTATGGAAGGCAATCTTTGATTGCTTGGATCAATAACTAAAGGAGCACGATTTTATGAAG
>JBGVFH010000028.1:0-1771 GCA_045120955.1 Eubacteriales bacterium
AACCAAGCACATATCATTGGCAATGAGTGCATTTTGTGCGGTCATTGTTTTGTTGTTTGTCCTCAAAACGCAAAGGAGATCGTTGACGGCACCGAGAAGGCGAGAGTTCTGCTGGGGAGCGGAGATCCCGTCGTTGTCAGCCTTGCGCCCTCGTTTATCGCTAACTATGAAGGCGTAGGAATCGAGTCTATGCGCCGAGCGCTTAAAAAGCTTGGCTTTTTCGACGTTGAGGAAACTGCAATCGGCGCAACCATTGTTAAGACAGAATACGAGCGTATGCTGCGTGAGGAAGAAAGAGATATTATCATTACCTCATGCTGTCATTCTGTCAATTTGCTGATTCAAAAGCATTTTCCGTCTGCGCTTGAATATCTCGCGGACGTTATGTCGCCTATGCAGGCTCATTGTGCGGATATTAAAAAGAGAATGCCGAACGCAAAGACCGTATTTGTCGGTCCGTGTGTTGCAAAAAAGGACGAGGCGGAGTATTACGAAGGAATAGTTGACGCCGTTCTTACCTTTGAGGAGCTTACGAATTGGCTCAAATCGGAAAGCATTACACTTGAAAGGGAAGTGGATAACACTCCCGAAAGCCGCGCGCGTTTCTTCCCGACAACCGGCGGTATACTGAAAACAATGGCTCAGAATGCTCCCGGATATACTTATATCGCCCTTGACGGTGTTGATAACTGTATTTCCGCACTCAAGGATATCGAGAGCGGTAAGATCCATAAGTGCTTTATTGAAATGTCTGCTTGCGTTGGCAGCTGTATTGGCGGTCCCGTTATGGAAAAATACCATAGCACCTCGCCCATTAAGGATTACGTAACCGTGTCGGATTATGCGGGGGAGCGCGACTTTGACGTCGAACAGCCTGCCCCCATGAATCTGAAAAAGCATTTTACCATGATCGAACCCAAGCTCGCAAGACCCACAGAAACCGAGATCATGACTGTGCTTCGTCAGATGGGCAAATTCAAGCCTTCCGACGAGCTGAATTGCGGCTCTTGCGGATATAATTCCTGCCGTGAGAAAGCAATTGCTATTATTCAAGGCAAGGCTGAGATTTCTATGTGTCTGCCGTTCCTTAAGGATAAGGCGGAAAGCTTCTCGGATACCATCGTTAAGAATACTCCCAACGGACTTATTGTTCTTAACGAGAATCTTGAGGTTCAGCAGATCAACAATGCAGCAAGAAAAATTATGAATATCCGTGCGGCATCCGATGTGCTTGGCGAGCCTGTTGTTCGTATTCTCGATCCTACCGTATTCATGCAGGTCAAAAACAGCGGCAGAACAGTTCATGATCAGCGTACATATCTCGCAGAATATAAAAAGTATGTGGAGCAGACCGTTGTTTACGATTCCGATTCCCGTATGCTGATCGGTATTATGCGTGATATTACCGATGAAGAAGCCGACAGAGAGAAGAAGGCAAGGATAAATAAGCAGACGGTTGAGGTAGCCGATACCGTTGTTGAAAAGCAAATGAGGATCGTTCAGGAGATCGCATCCTTGCTCGGTGAGACCGCGGCAGAGACCAAGATCGCTCTGACAAAGCTAAAGGAGTCTATCGGCGATGAATGATTTGTGTGCAGATATCGGATATAAAAGCATCAATCATGTCGGTGAAGAGCTTTGCGGCGACCACGTAGACGTGGTAGAGGAAAATGAGAATTCTACCGTGATCGTGCTTGCAGACGGTCTCGGATCGGGTGTTAAGGCAAGTATCCTTTCCACTCTGACCTCCAAGATCATCTCAACGATGATG
>JBGVFH010000029.1:0-3670 GCA_045120955.1 Eubacteriales bacterium
AAAAATGAAGATCTGTATAGATCCAGGGCACGGCGGATATGATCCCGGCGCAGTTAACCACAATGTGGGCGTAACTGAGAAGGCTCTCTCACTGAAAATCGCGGCACTGCTCGGCGGTGAACTGGCCTCCCGCGGTTATGATGTATTTTTCACCCGTGAGCTGGATCAGTTCATCCCGCTGGGGTTCCGAACTAAAATCGCAAATAATGAAAAGGCCGACCTGTTCATTTCAATTCACCTTAATGCCGCGGCGGACCCGGCAGCGCAGGGGATTGAAACCTGGTATTATGAGGGCTCCAGGGAGTCCGAACGCCTTGCGGCTATTGTGCAAAGGGAATTAAAAGATCAGTTCCTGGCGAAAAACCGGGGCATAAAATCGACACGCGGCTTTTATGTGTTAAAGCATACGGCAATGCCCGCAATCCT
Source organism: Eubacteriales bacterium (assembly GCA_045120955.1). Lineage (GTDB taxonomy): Bacteria > Bacillota > Clostridia > Oscillospirales > CAG-272 > JAZMZS01. The sequence goes on from JBGVFH010000029.1 coordinate 427, forward strand.
GGTTGAAACCGGATTTATTACAAACGATCATGATATTGCGTATCTAGTCAATAAGGTGCATCAAAAGGAAATTGCGACAGCGATCTCAAATGCGGTTGATGAGTTTGTCGGCACGGCGTAGCTGTGCTACTATATAAGGGTTGTTATTACATCTTTAAATTGATAGGCCGCTTAAAACGGCCTATTTTTCACTTTAAAAACCTGGCATAAATCACACTTTTTTAAAATTCTTGTAAAAAATATCTTGCAATTTAGCATTTTATAACTATAATTAAACTTGAAACGACGTAAAAAAACGGAGACAACGAAAAAATGAAGAAAAACGATTTTATAGCCCTGCGTGCAGAGCGTATCTACAATGCAATCAATAACTCTTTTGAGTTCCCAGGAAAAGCTGAAACGCTGGATGTTTTATCCCGGATCAAAGATCCGTTAAGTCTTTTAGAGGCTATCACCAAACTGAGATCAAATAATGCCATAATTGGCCTTGTATGCGATGATCTGCGCGACCTCGATCAAGCTGTATTGCATATGGAATTTGATCCGGAGACTGCTCCCACAGCTAAAAAGCGCCAGACTAAATCCATAGAATTGCCAACCGTTGCAAATTCTGCAACAGTTGAACCGGCAAAGGCTGAAACGGCAAAGGCTGAAACGGCAAAGGCTGAAACGGCAAAGGACGGAGCGGAGGCAACAGTAGCCATAATTGACGAACCCGCCACTAAAGGTTCCGACCCTTTGGATTTTGATTTTATGGACGACCCGAAACCGGCCGCAGAGCCTGCAAAAGCAGAGCCCGCCGCAAAGGCACCGGAGGCTGACGATACAGCACTGAAAGCCGTAACCGTTGACGATATCCGCGCACTGGCAATTAAGGCCGCAAAGGCCGGAAAAATGGCCGCCGTTACCACATATTTGAAAGCCGCCGGAGTTCCAAAGGTTCAGGATTTAGATCCGTCAAAGTTTGCGGATTTTATGACTGCAATGTACAAAGCGGGGGTGTAGTATGCCAGGACCACATGCACAGGTATCACCCAGCGCCGCATATCGCTGGATCTCATGCCCCGGATCAGTAGCCTTATGCAAAGGCTTACCGGATGAGGAGGGCTCCGTATACGCGATGGAGGGCACGATCGCCCACCACATGGCGGAGCTTATTTTAACCGGAAAGAAACCGGAGCCGGACGATGCCGAGACCGAATTTTTGTACAATAACAAAATCGACCTTGACGATCTGCTTAAGAACGTTCGCTATTATACCGATTACGTTAACGGACTGATTGAAGGCGAGGGTGTGGATCTGTTTGTTGAGCAGCGCCTGGACCTTGAATCCGTAACCGGAGAACCAGGCGCGGGCGGTACAAGCGACTGCGTGATCCTCCGGCCGAAAAAAGACGGCAGCCGATCGATGTTCATAATTGATCTGAAATACGGCACCGGGGAGAAGATCGACGCCCCAAACAATACGCAGTTAGCTATTTACGCCCGTGCGGCATACAATTATTTCAGTATGCTGTACGATATCAGCACGGTATATGCGCTTATAATTCAGCCGCGCTTAGACCACATAAGCGAGTGGGCCCTGTCACCGGCAGAATTGACCAAATTCACGGATGAGATAAGCGCGAAAGCGGCAAAAGCCCTGGCAATGTGCGATCAACCGTTTGAAAAATGGGAGTTCAATCCGAGCGTTAAGGCGTGCCACTACTGCAAAGCCCGCGGACACTGCGCCGCCCTGTCAAAATTCTGCTTAAGTGCTGCGGGGGTTGACGTGCTGGGGCAGAGAAACGCCCCACGGGTGGATGCTGAAAGCATTGCGGCAATTCTTGACAAAATGCCGCTTATTGAGAAGTGGATCGGCTTTATCAAAGAAAAGGCGCTCAATATGTTATTGTCCGGCCTTACAATTCCGGGCTACAAGTGTGTCCGTGGCAAACCTGGGCCGAGGAAATGGAAGGATGAGAAAGCCGCAGAGGCCGCACTCATTGACCTTAAGCTGTCACCCGGCGACATGTACGACATGAAGGTAATAAGCCCGACCAGCGCGGAAAAGCTGGTAAAAAAGAAATTGCTCACAGATCAGCAGTTCGCCGATCTCGGTGTACTGATTGACCGATCCGAGGGCAAACCGAATTTAGCCACCGCGGACGATCCGCGCGCTGAATACACGCCGATGACTGAGGAGGATTTTCCCGACGAAAGCCAGCCGGCAAATGATGTAAAAGACGTTAAACCGAAAAAATCTAAAAAATAGGAGACAAAGATTATGGCTACACGATCAGTTAGAGTATTTATCACGGATGCAAGATTATCATATCCGGCACTCGATGAACCGAAGGAAACAATGGCAGGTAACGGCGATTTGAAATATCAGGCAACCTTCCTAATTGCTCCGGATAATCCATGTGTCGCAAAGATCAAAGATGCTATTAAGCAGATCGCGATTGCGGAATACGGCGACAAAGCAAAGGCTGTTGTCACAAACAGGGAAAAAATCCCGCTGAAAAAAGGCGACGATAAGGAAAATATCCCCGACGGTTACGCCGGTATGCTTTACATAAGTGCAAAGAGCAAAAACCGCCCCGAGCTCCGCGATGCGAACCCGAAGATCCGTATTGTCGATAAGGAGGAGATCCGCGAAAAGTTCACAGCTGGATACAGGGTTAACGCCTATGTTGACCTTTACCCTTACGCGGTCCGCAATTCAGGCGGTGCAATTATTAAAAGCGGTATAGCCGCGGGTCTTGTATCGGTTCAGTTCAAAGCATACGCCGATGCGTTCAGCGGCAGAGCGGCAACAAGCGATGATGATTACCCGGATTGCTCAGCCGACGCCGCAGACAGTCAAAGCTATGCAGCCGGAGACGCGTCCGGCGGTGTGGCAGCTGCAGAGGCTAAAACCGGCGATTTTGGGGCCGGCGGTGATGAAGATTTTGATGTACCGTTTTAAAATTTAATCCATAAACGTTGTTACTCTAGTGACCAAAGCACCCTCCGGGGTGCTTTTTTGTGGCCGCAGTCACAAAAAATAGTTAAAAAATACTTGCAATTTGAATAAAAAATAATATAATTATAATTGAACGAGGGCAAAAAGCCCTAAACTTAAATAGGAGTAACAAATATGGATATCAAAGAAAAATTATTAGCCGCAGGCGGCAGAATCTGGGATAAAAAGGGCCATCGCATTTACTTATCCCGCATTATCGGGAAGTTCGCAGATATTGACTACTACAATACCGGTAAC
>JBGVFH010000030.1:0-39908 GCA_045120955.1 Eubacteriales bacterium
TGCGGTTTAGGCGAGAGGATTTTAACGGATATTTCCCGAAGTCCTACACCGAACAGCAGATAAAGAAGGATATCCTGAAAGGTTTAGAGCTTTTGCACCGCCACCGACAGCGAAATAAAGATGCGAGATAAAAATCGCACATTTGTAAAGGAGGAGCACTATGATTACAATTATAAAGGATAAAGATCCCAACCATATTTTCGCCGCCTTAAAGCTTTGCGAACAGCTTTATCACGACGGCAAAATTCCGTTATACGTGTTTCGGAATATGGTAAATCAGCACGCTGACGTGGTGGATGCCTCAAAATTTAACTTCACCATTCAGCAGGAAGGAGAAAAAGCCGGATGATGTATCGATACAATGAATTTGACGAACGAAGGGTGGTGATTTATGCCCGTGTTTCCACCGAGCACGAAGCACAGATATCCGCACTCAGCAATCAGCTGGAATGGTATCAGCAATACCTCGACCACCACCCTGAATGGAACCTGATTGACCGCTATATTGATGAGGGTATTACGGGAACCTCGGCAGAAAAGCGACCGGGGTTTACCCAGATGATCGCCGATGCCAAGGCACACAAGTTTGACCTTATCATCACACGTGAGGTATCCCGATTTGCCCGAAATACCGAGGAAACCCTGCACTTTACAAAGATGCTTCGCCGCATCGGCGTTGAGGTATTCTTTATCAACGATAATATCAAAACCTTTGACGGTGATGGTGAATTGCGACTGACCATTATGGCGAGCCTTGCACAGGATGAAAGCCGCAAGACCTCGATCCGAGTGAAAAGCGGTCAGCAAATCTCAATGGAAAAGGGTGTGTTCTATGGTAACGGCAATATTCTTGGCTATGACCGAGTGGAGAAAATCGTGGAGGGCAACAAAAAGCAGGTGGATTTTAATATCAACCCCGTGCAAGCAGAAACGGTACGTAGGATATTTGATATGTACCTTGAGGGACACGGGCTGATGGCGATAAAAAATGAGATGGAGCGAACGGGGCGCAGGACTGCTACGGGACTACCGAATTGGCATTGCACGGGAATATCCCAAACGCTCAAAAACTCCTTTTACTGCGGTATCATTACCTACCATAAGGAATACACTCCCGACTTTTTGGTGCAGAAAAAGGTAAAAAACTACGGTGAAATGGCATTAACGCAAGTGCAAGGCAGACACGAGCCGATTATAACCGTTGAAGAATACGAAAGGGTGCAAAAAATTATGAAAAGCAAAACGGGAAAACTCAAGAATCCAACAACAGGAAGAAAACTGACGGGCGTAACACCGCCTAAGACCGTATGGGGCAGACTGATGATCTGCTCCTGCGGCAGGAGGTTTAACCGCCGCAAATGGAGAACCAACGCCAACGGCGAAAAGTTCTTCGGCTACCAATGCTACGGCACAACGCAGACAGGCACTATCAAAAGCCGATTAAAGCGTGGGCTTCCCATTGATGGCATTTGCCAGTCGCCGATGATTGCTGAGTGGAAGCTACAAATGATGGCAAATTATATCTTTCGCCACTTCCTTACCAACAAGCAAAAGGTATTGGAAATTGCAAACTCCATACTTGAGGAGCATATCGGCGACACCGAGGTGCAAGTACAAGATAACTCAAAACTCATCGAACAAAAACAAAGAGAGCTTGACAGAGCCAACACCAAACGCAGAAATCTTGTGGATTTGCTCAGCAATTGTGATATCTCCCGTGAGGACTATCAAGAAGCACGTGCCGAGGTGGACAGGCAGATTGATAAGCTTAAGGCGGAAATTGATGAGCTGACACCCGTAGCCGAGGAAACCGAGGAGGAAGAAATCGACTATGAGAGCAAAATCACTGTCCTCCGCTATGCCTTGGAGCAATACACCAATTTTGATACCGACGGCGATATCCCCGAAAGCGTGATTGAAGCCTTTGTTGAAAAAATCGAGGTTTCAAAGGACTGCTTCAGGTGGCATCTTCGTGGTGACTTCGGCGGCGACTCTCCCATTCCTATGAATGTGGAGGGCAACCGAAAGAAAGGGGCGACAATTTCGCCCCAGTACATAATTCCCCCTGCAAACTTTGGCGACTCAGGCAGCTATCAAAGAATCTAAGTAATTAGATTTATAATGCAAAATCATCCGCCCGAAGAAATTCGGGCGGATTTTTTATGTAATGTCATTTTTATCGGACATGAGGTGTGATATAATGTGTTCGAGAGGTGAAGAGAATGATAAAGTTCAAACTAAGGTACTATGAAGATGACGGAGATTATTTCCGTTGGTCATCTGATAAAACATATTTAGATATGAACCGAACGATGACGTTTATTGAAAGCACCAAAAAACAAAACCGAAAAGGAAAGGCGTAACATAGATAAAAAAATGGCGTGATGAAGGGACTGCAATTATTCGTAATGCATTTAGAAATTTAAACAGTGATTTTAATAAATGGCATCAAAGTGCATGTGACTCACTGATAGATCTTTACAAAAAAAGATAGCAAACTCAAAAATCGCGAAACCGAAGCTTGCTACGGCCTTACATACGGACAAGCACAAAAATTGCTGAATATGACACTCAAGTACCTTTGGCTATTAAATAGAGTTGGCTTATTAGACGGCAAATATTCTGAAATTATTAACAAATACGAAAAACAATTTCATGTTCCGTTAGACAGTTATATTTTGCGATATGTTGCCAAGATAGAGAATCGAGGACAATCGCTTCCCGATAACGAATTAAAAAACATAATTACGATGCAGGGTCTTAGTGGAAGCGAATGGAGTAAAATAGATAACTACGACACATACAAGCAGTATCAGGAAGAATTGCGTGAAGCAATTATCAATAATTCATATCCGTTGGAATGGGAATTAGAGCATTGGCACAAAGCATTAAAATATTGTGGTTAATTCCCTCTTCTGTGCGATGCCCCAACAGTCAGCTATTAAAGAAAGCAAGTAACCGAAAACTCTTGGTTAGGGTCAACTCGAATTAACAAAGTTGAGACGAACTCAAAAAAGCATTTTCCCTTTTAACGATAAAAATCTTTGCCCTAAAGCAATTCCGAGCACTTCCGTTTACTTCAAATCGGCAAATCCACACCTTTAACAAAATGACCGTTAAAGCGAGTTTTCATCCGCTAATATCAAGCATTTAGCCCACTATTGAGTTTGCTCAATAGTGGGCTATCCTTTTTTGATATGCTTTGAATAATAGAGATAAAGATATTTTGAAAACACCGTTATCTGCCGAGTTCGGCAGCTTTTATAATATATGGAAATACCGTAAAAACTTCAATAGAATTGCAAAATTTATTTTTGTCAATGCATAATACGAATTCCGAACTATATTATTTTGACAAATCTGTTTTTCGTACTGTATCTCTTACTTTGAGGACAAAAGACGGTGAAACAGAAAGTTCGTCAATTCCCATTCTGAGAAAAGTTTCCGTAAGGGTCGTGTCCGCAGCAAGCTCACCGCATATTCCGATCCATTTTCCGTGTTTATGTGCGTTCTCTGCCGATATTTCAATAAGACGCAAAACTGCTTCGTGATGAGTATCGCAGAAGCGCTCAAGACGGGGATTCTGTCTGTCACAGGCGAGAGTATATTGAGTAAGGTCATTTGTACCGACGCTGAAGAAATCAACCATAGGCGCAAGCTTATCGCTGATAATTGCAGCAGCAGGTGTTTCGATCATTATACCAAGCTCAATGCTATCGGAATACACAATTTTTTCGGCTTCAAGCTCACGCTTTACTTCTTCGCAGAGTGCGAGAATTTCTTTGAGCTCCCACTCGCTTGTTATCATCGGGAACATTATTCCAAGCTTGCCGAAAGCGGAAGCTCGGTATAATGCTCTGAGCTGTGTCTTGAAGATCTCGGGACGTGAAAGACAAAGTCGGATCGCACGAAGACCGAGAGCAGGATTTTCTTCCTTGTCAAGGTTAAAATAGTCAGCCTGCTTGTCGGCACCAATGTCAAGAGTACGGATTATAACCTTTTTTGATCCCATACTTTCGAGCACTCTCTTATATATCTGAACCTGCAATTCCTCCGTAGGATAGTCGTTGCTTTCAAGATAAAGAAATTCGCTTCGGAACAGACCTATTCCGCCTGCGTCATTGAGAAGTACCGCACCAATATTGTCAACACTTCCGATATTTGCATATATATTGATCTTTGTACCGTCAAGAGTAATATTTTCCTTGCCCTTGAGCTTCTCCAATAGTTCTTTTTTCTCTGCTTCAGCTTCAAGCTTAAGGTTTGCGGCAGAAAGAGTTTCGCTATCGGGATCAATAATAAACTCGCCTGTAAAGCCGTCGGCAACTGCGGTATCTCCGTCCTTGATTTGTGTAAGGAACTGTTCCCCAATGCCGATAATTGCAGGAATGTTCATATTTCGAGCAAGAATGGCAGTATGCGAATTTGACGAGCCGTGAGCCGTAACAAACGCAAGAACCTTATCCTTATCAAGAGATACTGTTTCACTTGGAGCAAGGTCATCCGCACAGATAATTACCTTTTCGTTTGATGCGGAGTTAATATTTTCGCAGACGGACATACATGCGATAATTCTGTTTGAAATGTCACGGACATCGGCTGCTCTTGCCTGCATATAGCTGTCATCCATTGAGGAGAACATCGTAGCAAAGTTATCGGCTGTAACCGCCACGGCATACTCAGCATTTACATTTTGCACATTTATCATCTCAACGATGGCCTCGTTGTAATCGTCGTCTTCAACCATCATCATGTGTATTTCAAAAATCTGCGCATTCGCTTCTCCCACTTCTTTCAGAGCCTTCTCGTAGATCTCTTGAAGCTGAGCGATTGCTTTTTCCTTTGCCGATTCAAGACGAGCAATTTCTGCGTCGGTATCTTCAATTCTGATACGCTTTACCTGTATATCCTGACGCTTGAAAACCGATATTTTGCCTACGGCTATTGCTCCGTAAACACCTTTTCCTTGGTATTTTACCATATATTACACCGCCTTTATAAGTTTATATTGTGCCGAATTTCTTTCTGTAGTTTTCAACAGCTCTTTCTATTACGGCAACAGCTTCTATCGGTCCGCCCAATTCCTTTACATCGGTCGTCTTGCGCTCAAGCTGCTTATAAACCGAAAAGAAGTGTTTAAGCTCCTCAAATATATGCTTTGGAAGCTCATTTACATCAGTATAATCGGTATATGTAGGGTCACCGTAAGGAATTGCAATGATCTTTTCATCGCCCATTCCGTTGTCCTCCATATAGATCACACCGATAGGGTAGCTTCGCACGAGCGTCATTGGCTGTATCGGCTGAGAGCATAGAAGAAGCACATCAAGAGGGTCGTTGTCATCGCCGTAAGTACGAGGAATAAACCCATAATTCATAGGATAATAGGTTGCTGTAGATAAAACTCTGTCAAGCGACAGCATACCTGTTTTTTTATCCAGTTCATACTTCATGTTGCTGCCCTTGGAGATCTCAATTACCGATACAAAATCAGTCGGATAAATTCTTTCTTCATCAATGTCATGCCAGATATTCATAGCTCTGCCTCCTGTCATGGCGTGGATTTCTTAAAGATTGGCTTCGAGAAAATCCTTCATTGTCTTTTCGGAAGTCTCTTCGTCGCCCCCGCTTACGGTTACAACGATCGTGTCTCCGCACTTTACGCCAAGCCCCATAAGTGCCATAAGCTTACCCGCGCCGACAGTCTTTTCGCCTTTTGTAATTGTAATTTCGCTGTCAAGTGTTTTTGCCGTCTTTGCAAGCATTCCTGCAGGTCTTGCGTGAATTCCCAGTTCGTCCTTTATCGTGTAATTAAATGTTCTCATAGTAATTACTCCTTTACATTAATTAATTTTAATAATTTTTTCACCTGCAGACACATTTTCACCTGCGACAACTTCAACCGAAGCATAATCGTCTGTGTTGCAGATAATCATAGGTGTTGTTGTTTTATAGCCTGCGTTTTTGATCTCATCAATATCAAAGGTAATCAGCAGGTCGCCTTTATGAATTTCCTGGTCGTCGGAAACATGAGCTTCAAAGAATTTTCCCGCAAGCTTCACGGTATCTATTCCTACATGGAGCAATATCTCACAGCCGTCTTTTGAAACAAGATTAACTGCGTGCCCTGTATCGAACACCATATCGACCTTACCGTCGCAGGGAGCGTAGAGCTTGCCTTCGGTCGGCTCGATCGCAATACCGTCACCGAGAACCTTTGTGGCAAACGCTTCGTCTTCTACTTCCTCAAGGGGGATGATCTTACCGTTAAGATGGGCGAAAAGCTCGATCGTTTTGCAGCCGCTCTTGTTATCGGTTTTGCGTTCCTGTTCCGTAGCTTCATATGCCGTTTTGCCAAGCAATGTGTCAACATTATCGGCATCTTCCGTGTCAAGAAAATCTTCAAGGTGAGATTTAACCACCGATACCTGCGGTCCGTAGATCACCTGAACACCGTTTCCTTTGTGAATAACACCTGAAGCGCCGCTTTCTTTGAGCAGACCGTCCACAACAAGATTTGCATCAATTACTGTGACTCTAAGTCTTGTTGCGCAGCAATCCACATCGGAAAGGTTTGATTTACCTCCAAGACCTTTCACAATCAATGCACTTACTCTGTCAAAGCCGCTCTCAGCTTCTTTAGCCGCAGCTTCCTTTCGTTCATTCATATCCTTACGTGTATAGAGCTTCGTTTCTTCATCGTCAGCTTCTCTGCCGGGTGTCTTGAAATTGAGCTTTGTAATCATAAAATAGAATACAAAATAGTACACAACAGCATAAACCAGTCCGACGATCACTATCCATATCCAGTTCGTTTTTTGGTTGCCTTGAAGGATGCCGAAAAGAGTCAGGTCGATTGCACCGCCTGAGAATGTCATTCCTACACCAACACCGAATATGTGCATCAGCATATACGAAAGTCCTGCGAGAACACAATGAACTATATACATAACAGGTGCTACAAACAAGAATGTAAACTCGATCGGCTCGGTAATACCTGTCAGCATAGAAGTGAGAGCTGCAGAGAGGAGAAGTCCGCCGACAACCTTTTTCTTTTCGGGACGAGCTGCTTTGTACATTGCAAAAGCAGCAGCGGGAAGTCCGAAGATCATAAACGGGAACTTTCCTGACATAAATCTTGTTGCAGATACAGAGAACTGCTCTGTTGCTTTCGACGCAAGCTCTGCGAAAAAGATATTCTGTGCACCCTGAACGGCAACTCCGTCAATAATCATTGCGCCGCCAAGCTCTGTTTGCCAGAAAGGCATATAGAATACATGGTGAAGACCAAACGGAATAAGTGCTCTTTCGATAATACCGTAGATCCATGTTCCCGCATAGCCGCTTTCCAGTACAAGCTGGCCGAGCTGTGCAATACCTGTCTGAACTACGGGCCAGATATAGAACATTGCAATACCTACAACGAGGTAAACGATACTGGTTATAATGGGAACAAATCTTGTACCTCCGAAGAAGGAGAGCACCTGAGGCAGCTGGATCTTGTAAAATCTGTTATGAAGTGCCGCAACACCGAGTCCCACTATAATTCCTCCGAAAACGCCCATTTGAAGGGTAGGTATTCCGAGTGTGGTAGTTGTTGAGTTTGCAGCCATAGCTTCAACACCGCCCTTAGCGGAAATGAGGGCACTGATTGCTGTATTCATAATTAGGTAGCCTATTGCACCCGAAAGTGCGGCAACCTCTTTTTCTTTTTTTGCCATACCGATAGCAACACCCATCGCAAACAGCAGAGCAAGATTGTCAAAAACAGCACTGCCTGTTTTACTCATGATGTCAAGAATGGTATACAGAATTCCGCCTTCCTGAATTACTCCTGTAAGCCCGTACGTTTCAAGCGTTGTGGGGTTTGTAAAAGAGCTTCCGATACCAAGCAGCAGTCCCGCAACGGGAAGAAGTGCAATAGGGAGCATAAAGGAACGTCCGACTCTTTGGAGAACCCCGAATATTTTGTCTTTCATAGCTATACCTCCGTTTTTTATTGACCGTAGTATACCCTCCGCAGCCGGTACCTGCTGTGACGATACAGTACGACCATTATATTAATCGGCGTTTATGCCGATTTTTTTTAAGTGAATTGCAAGTGTGATCAATTCATCTTCGTTAATATCTTTCTTATAGGTTTTCAATATATACTCCTGTATACATAAAGCACATTTATAATGCTTGTTACAGATTTTCTTTATCATAGCAACAAACACATCATCATCGCTCAGATTTTTGGGGAGCGGTTTGTCCTGATATAATCTTTGTGCCAGATATTTCAAATGAGTCAAAAAGCGTTGGTACGAAACAGAGTTTTTATCAAATTTTTGCTGATAAAAATATTCCGCTATCTCAACACAACCGTTGATCATCTTCGTGATGTCATACAGATCACTCATTTTTATATCCAGTCTTGCGTTGATAATATGCATTGCGATAAATCCGGCTTCATCCTTTGTCATTGAAATGCCCAACCGTTCACGCATCTGCTCAACACAGTATTCCCCAAGGCTCAGCTCTTGAGGATAGGATTCTTTAATAGAATCAAGCAGCGGATTTGTAAATTCTATCCCGCCTTTCTTCCTTTCAATCGCAAAAGCAATGTGGTCGCTCAATGTAACGAGCAGCGATTCGTTTATATTTGAAGGATACTCTTTCTTTATGTGTTCCACCATATCATTTGCAAAAACCATATATTCCGAAGGAATTTCTCTGAGCATGGTGATCATCTTTTTCTGAAGCTCGGAATCAGTAATAAGATACGTTTTCTGAATTTGCAAGGGATCAACCGTGTCACCGTATTTTTTCCCGAAACCTATTCCCTTACCCGATACTATCTGCTCTTTCCCTTTATCATCCAGCACACATAAATTATTATTATTGATAACCTTGATAACTTTCATGATTTTCTCCCTGTCCTGAATAAAAAAAGCCAACCCTTATATATAGCAAGCTCGTAAAACAAACCTAAATACATATAAAAAGTTGGTTATGCCCTAACGGTAACACTCCAATAAATGTTCACGGTATATTCGATTTCCTTGTGTACATTTTACTTTGTTTTATCAGATTTGTCAATAGTTTTTTCTTATTTAATTAGTTAATTCAGCGTTTTGCACAACGCAATGAGCATAGTTGTGTTTGAATTGCATAAAGCAATATTATATTATTGCACAATTTGCTCATCGGCGGTGATGTTCAATAACTCTGCTTTCAAGTAGTTCTGCTGGTTTAGCGAAACATCTTCTGGTATCCATATCATATAGGAACTCTGGATAGAATAGTATGCGGTGAATGAGCCTCCATCGTTGGATGATGTTTGCGCAAATGCCGACACTGACATACAGCAGCAACATATGATACCATCCTTGAAGAACGCCTTTGCAAAGCCCTTGCACATACCCATAACAGCCCATTTGGAGACACCGTAGGGCTTTGGATGAGGCTGATTGCCCGTCTCCGAGCTTACCACGATTATCTTTCCTCTGATGCCGCGGTCGTTTTTCTCTTTGTTTTCAAGATAATAATTTATCGCAGACTGAATGCAGAAATACGCGCCCTTGACGTTTATATCAAAAAGCTTGTCCCATTCTTTTTCGGTCACATGTAGCAAGGGCTCGTGATCGATCACGCCTGCGTTATGGATGATAACGTCAAGTCCGCCCATAATATCTGCCGCAGCTTTTATAACCTCCGGTCCAAGATCGACCTCGGACACGTCCCATGCAAGATTTGATACTAAAACACTTGTATCCGATCTCAGCTCAGACGCGACCTCTTCAAGCGTATTTTGGTTTCTTCCGACCAAAACAACGCAAGCCCCCTCAAGCGCACATCCGTGCGCGATGGCGGAGCCTATGCCTCGGCTGGCGCCTATGACCATTATCTTTTTTCCCTCTAAAATCATTTTTATCTCCAATCGATTTTTTGTGATATATCAGAGAACCGTAACTCTCTGAAACGGTCCTTGGGCGTATTTACTCTTCTGATTACAGTATACAGATTTAATCGATTTTTGTAAATGCATTTTTTCAACCGTTTTGTACTTTTAAGAACAAGTAGTCATTCCATTTTTTAACACTCGTTCCGGTTGCTACATAGACTGCGTATAGGTACAACAAAAAAATGCCGCATAGCACAACTGATAAAAGGAGTCTTAATGAAACGTATGAATGAATTAAAGCCAAGCGAGACCGGCGTTATCAGCGCGATAAAAACAAAAGGAAGTATGCGCAGGCGTTTTCTCGATCTTGGGCTTTGTGAAGATACTTTGGTTGAGTGCATCGGAAAAAGCCCGGGGGGAGATCCGAGCGCATACCTGATACGAGGAGTCGTATATGCAATACGCGATGACGACTGCTCAGACATATTTATAAAATAAACACGGAGGGACACCATGGGACTTACTAAAGACTCCGTTGATACGGGACTCAAGATACAAAAAAAGAAGGGCGATGAGCGTGTTATTGCAATAGCAGGCAACCCAAACGTCGGAAAAAGCACGATTTTCAACGCTCTGACGGGTATGAATCAACATACGGGTAACTGGCCCGGGAAAACAGTCGCGAATGCGCAAGGATACTTTTGCACAGAGCGTCATGATTACACCCTGGTAGATATTCCGGGAACCTACTCGCTTCTCGCCCACTCGGCTGAAGAAGAGGTAGCGCGTGACTTTTTATGCTTTGGCGAATGTGACGCTACGGTAGTTGTGTGCGATGCGACCTGCCTTGAAAGAAATCTGAATCTTGTGCTTCAGTGCAAAGAGATCTGCAAAAAAATGCTCGTTTGCGTAAATCTGATAGATGAAGCAAAGAGAAAAAATATACGGATCGATCTTGACACGCTTTCAAAAGAGCTCGGCGTTCCCGTTATCGCCGTATGTGCAAGGGACAAAGCCTGCAAAAGGATAATAGGAGATGCTCTCGATTCACTCGTAGACAGCGTAGGGATCATAAACGACCGATACGTAAAATACGATAACGATACCGAAAAAGCCGTGTCTATCATTCTAGGTGCATTATCCGACATCGACACGAAAAGCCTTTCGCCCCGTTGGGCAGCGCTCTCGCTTATTTCATCGGACGATACCTTGAATCAAAAGCTGAATTCTTACCTTTCGCTTGACACCGAAGACTGCACAAAGATAAGAAGCGCACAAGATGCGGCTTTTGCATACTTAAGCAATCAAGGCATATCGAAAGAAAGCGCGGTCGACCTGAAGGTTTCCGTGTTGATAAAAGCTGCAGAAAAAATCTCGGAACGATGCGTTAAAAAAGAGAAAGGCTACAACAGCAAAGACCTCAAAATAGACAAAATACTGACCTCAAAAAGATTCGGTTACCCGATAATGTTTTCTCTGCTTATGCTTGTTTTCTGGATAACTATAAGCGGAGCTAACTACCCATCGGCATTTTTGTCGGATCTGTTTTTCGGTTTTGAGGAGTTGCTGAGGGACGTTTTTGTTTATCTGAAAGCACCCGATTGGATCTACGGAATTCTTGTTTGCGGTATGTATCGGGTATTATCGTGGGTAGTATCGGTAATGCTGCCTCCAATGGCAATATTCTTTCCTCTTTTTACTATTCTCGAGGACTTGGGATATCTGCCGAGAATAGCGTACAATCTTGACCGTCCTTTTAAAAGATGCAACGCCTGCGGAAAACAGGCACTTACAATGTGCATGGGCTTTGGCTGTAATGCGGCAGGTGTAACGGGATCACGCATCATTGATTCACCGAGGGAGAGACTGCTCGCTGTCCTTACCAACAGTTTTGTTCCTTGCAACGGTCGATTTCCGACTTTGACAGCGATAATCACTATGTTTTTTCTCGGAGCAGCATCGGGATTTTTCTCCACCTTGCTCTCCGCATTTATGCTCAGCACAATTATCGTGTTTGGTATAGGCATGTCGTTTCTTGTGACTTATATTCTGTCCAAAACCGTGCTCAAGGGTGTCCCCTCCTCATACACATTGGAGCTGCCTCCCTACAGATGTCCTCAGATAACAAAAGTTATAGTAAGGTCTGTTTTTGACCGCACTCTTTTCGTGCTGGGCAGAGCTATAGCCGTAGCCGCCCCTGCGGGAGTGCTTATATATATGTTATCAAACACGCATATAGGCGGCATATCGCTACTGTCTCACGCCGCCGCTTTTCTTGACCCGTTTGCGGCTCTGATGGGACTTGACGGTGTAATTTTAATTGCATTCATTCTCGGTTTTCCCGCAAATGAGATAGTAGTTCCGATAATGATAATGGCATATTTGTCTAATTCAAGCATTGCGGAGCTTGGAAATCTTGCACAGGTAAAAAACATACTTTCAAGCAACGGATGGAGCACACTCACGGCTGTAAATGTCATGCTGTTCTCGCTTTTTCACTTCCCCTGCTCGACCACGCTCATCACAATAAAAAAAGAAACCGGAAGCATGAAATGGACGGCACTTGCCTTTGCCTTGCCTACTGTGGTAGGAGTGATCTGCTGCATGGCTGTCAACGCTGTATGGAGCTTGTTTATTTAAATTAAAGCACAAAAAAATCAAAACATTTATAAAAAACTATTGCAACTTTCATTGACATTTATCCTCGGTAACAGTATAATTATACTGTTCAAAAACTACATTGTAATTTTGTCAGTTTAACAATTATAAACGAGTTATCAGAGGAGAAATCAATGTTTGAAATAAAAAGGAAAGCAGTGCTAAATCCCACTGTTACATTAATGGAGATATACGCTCCCATGGTTGCGGCGAAAGCTGAGCCGGGACAGTTTGTAATTTTGAGAAGCGACGAGAATGCAGAAAGAATACCGCTGACAGTTGCAGACTTCGACCGTGAAAAAGGAACTGTAACTATTATATTTCAGGTCGTTGGAGCGGGTACAAAAAAACTTAACAGTTTAAACGAGGGCGAGTTTGTGCATGACTTTGCGGGACCTCTCGGAAAAGCTACCCATACAGAGGGGCTCAAAAAAGTTGCCATCGTCGGAGGCGGTGTCGGATGCGCTATCGCATATCCCGTTGCAAAGAAGCTGCACGCTCTCGGATGTGAGGTGCACTCTATTGTCGGCTTCAGAAGCAAGGAGCTTGTCATACTTGAGGATGAATTCAAGGCTGCAAGTGACAACTTTGTACTTATGACGGACGACGGAAGCGCAGGCAAAAAAGGACTTGTTACCGATGCCCTGCGTGAGCTTATCGAGAGCGGAGAGCAGTATGACGAGGTCATCACCATAGGTCCGCTTATAATGATGAAATTCGTATGTGCGCTTACAAAGCAGTACGGCATCAAAACGATAGCATCAATGAACCCCATTATGATAGACGGTACGGGAATGTGCGGCGGATGCCGTTTAAGCGTTGGAGGGAAAACAGTATTTGCCTGTGTCGACGGCCCAGAATTTGACGGTCATGAGATAGACTTCGACGAGGCTATTGCACGCAGCTCTATGTACAAAGACTTTGAGCGCAAGGCATACGAGGATACGTGCAACCTTTTTAAAAAAGAAACGAACTGAATGTATAGCGGAAGGATAAAGCAAAAATGAAAAATATGTCCCCGAAGAAAAACGAAATGCCTCATCAGAGCGCTGACGTAAGAAAAAACAATTTTGACGAAGTTGCTCTCGGCTATACCGAGGAGCAAGCAATAGATGAGGCAACCAGATGCCTTAACTGCAAGCACAAGCCCTGTGTAGGCGGCTGCCCTGTCAAAATAAGCATCCCCGATTTTATTGCGCAGGTTGCACAGGGTAAATTTGAAGAAGCGTATCAAATAATCGCAAAATCGTCTTCCCTTCCCGCTGTTTGCGGACGTGTGTGCCCTCAGGAAACACAATGCGAGCAAAAATGTGTCAGAGGTATAAAGGGAGAGCCTGTGGCTATAGGACGGCTCGAACGTTTTGTTGCGGACTGGCATAACGCTCACTCGAGCCAAATCACAGAAAAGCCTGAGACAAACGGCAGAAAGGTCGCAATAATCGGCTCAGGTCCCTCAGGACTTACTTGTGCTGGCGATCTTGCAAGACTCGGATATGAAGTGACCGTTTTCGAGGCGCTCCACCTTGCCGGCGGAGTTCTCGTTTACGGTATTCCGGAGTTCAGACTTCCGAAATCCATCGTACAAAAAGAGATCGACGGACTTGTTGCTCTCGGTGTCAAGATAGAGACAAATACTATCGTCGGACGCACGATATCCATTGATGAGCTTATGTCGGAGTACGGCTTTGAAGCTGTATTTATAGGTTCGGGTGCAGGACTTCCGAAATTCATGAACATAAACGGAGAAAATCTCAAGGGTGTTTACAGCGCAAATGAGTTTCTCACAAGAATAAACCTCATGAAAGCGTACAAAGAAGACAGCAGCACTCCCATACAGAGAGCGAAAAAGGTCTCTGTCGTAGGCGGCGGTAACGTTGCAATGGATGCCGCAAGATGCGCAAGACGTCTCGGCGCCGAGGTTACGCTCATTTACAGACGTACCGAAAAAGAGCTTCCCGCACGCCGTGAAGAGGTTGAACACGCAATGGAGGAAGGAATTGTGTTTAAATTCCTTACAAACCCCGTTGAAATAGTCGGCACGGATGACGGCTGGGTAAGTGCTGTGCGTTGTATAAAAATGGAGCTTGGCGAGCCCGATGCATCCGGCAGAGCAAGACCTGTCGAGGTTGCAGGCAGCGAATACAACATTGACTCGGATTGCGTCATCATGGCTCTCGGCACATCCCCCAATCCCCTTATAAAATCAACTACAGAGGGGCTTGAGACTCAGAGATGGGGCGGTATTATCGTCGATGAAGCAACGGGACTTACATCACGCGAGGGCGTTTACGCAGGAGGCGACGCAGTAACGGGTGCCGCTACGGTAATTCTTGCGATGGGAGCAGGAAAAACCGCCGCTGCCGCTATTGACGAGTATATAAAAAGCAAAAATTGAGCCATGATCATAAATTGAATTTTCACAGGAAGGTCTTTTCATGAAAATATTGTTGATAAACGGAAGTCCTCACGAAACGGGCAGTACATACCGCTCGCTTGTCGAGGCAAAAAACGTTCTTGAAAGCGAAGGCGCACAATGCGAGATAGTGTGGCTCTCAAATAAAGCGGTAAACGACTGCATCGGTTGCGGTGCTTGCCGAAAGCTCGACATGAAATGCGTATTTGATACCGATATAGTAAATGAAATCATCGGCAAGGCAAAGGACGCTGATGCATTTATATTCGGCTCTCCGGTATACTATGCTCATCCGTCAGGAAGAGTTCTCTCTGTGCTTGACCGTGTGTTCTACGCAGGATCAAAGGCGTTTAGACACAAGCCTGCCGCTGTGATTACGGTCGCAAGACGTGCGGGAACCACCGCATCTATTGATGTACTCTCAAAATATATTACAATATCTCAAATGCCGCTCGTTTCCTCTTCCTATTGGTGTATGACTCACGGAGCAAAGGCGGAGGATGTTGAGGCAGACCTTGAAGGTCTGCAGACTGTGCGTAATATGGCCCGCAACATGGCATGGATGTGCAGACTGATAGAATGCGGCAAAGAAAACGGAATCACCCCGCCCGACAACGAATATACCAACCGCACAAACTTTATACGATAAACACAGAAATACCGTCTGAAATTTTTGATGATTTCAGACGGTATCTTTTGTTTTAAACTATAAGCACGCATTTGCCGTCAGATAAACATACCGACAGCTTTAGGTAAGATAACATTTTAGCTGTTTATTTACCCGATTGCATCTCCGAAACGGCATCTGCATCACGGCGGGCAAGCGTTGAGTAATTTGTGTGATAGATGACGAAGCCCGGCTTTGCCCCTGAGGGCTTTTTTATATTTTTGACCTTGGTGTAGTCAACCTCAATAAGGGCGTCACCGCTCGACTTTGAGTGGTATGCGGCTATCATTGCTGCCTCGGTATAATCCTTCTCCGAAGGCTCTTCACCGTCGCAGAGCATGATAACATGAGAGCCGGGGCGGTTCTTTGCATGAAACCAAATATCCCCTTTATCCGCAACATGAAAGGTTATATAGTCATTTTGCGTATTGTTTTTTCCGCACAAAACCTTGTATCCGCCGCTTGTACGGTATTCAAGAGGCTTTGGCAGATGTTTTTTTTGTCTTTGCACTATCTTCATTTTAGAAGCATAGCCCGAACGTGCCATCTCATCTCTGATCTCGGAAAGCTCCGCCTCGCCGTCAGCTCGGGAAAGCGACTCGCTCACAGTTTCGATATACGCAAGCTCATCCTTAGCAATACGTATCTGTTCGCTCAGATACACCTTTGCATTTTTGTACTTTGTGTATCTCTTATATTTGCTCTGCGCATTTTGCGACGGGGTAAGCTGACGGTCAAGCTCTATTTCAACCTCAGGACAGCCCTCTGTGTAGTAGTCTGTAACGACCACCTTGTCCATTCCTTTTTTGAGCTTGTAGATATTTGCAGTAATAAGGTCAGCCTCGCATCTGTATCTTTCGCATTCATCCGTAGCCGCAAGCTCCTCCGAGAGCTTGACGATCTTTTTTGACAGACGAAGCTGAGCGTTGTTTATAGCATGGAGCAGGTCACCTGCCTTTTGTTTTATACGCTCGCTTCTGTCTCTTTCATCAAAAAATTTATCCGTCAGAGCGCCGAAGTCCTCCATCTTCACAAGAGAGTAGCCATCACCGTACTGGTATATCGGCATGAACGAAAATTCTACAGGCTTTCCTGTGCCGTCAAGCACCAAATAAGGCTCAAAGCTCTTTTCGTTTATTCTATCTTTATACTCGGAAAAAGAGTTCCACAGCTTATCCCTGTCACATTCTACAAGAGGCGAGCAAACATAACCTGAGCTGCGGTAGGATATCTCACGTGCGATCAGAGGAGACAGACCGTAATAAGAACCGATAAGGAATTTGTCGGCAAGCTTTTCCCCCTCCGACTCTGCTCGAGAGCAAAATTCTTCCTTTGTCACGGTCAGAGGGTTGACCTTTCCCTTCTGTTCCGGAGGGTTTTCATATGTCATACCCGGCAAGATCTGTCGCACCTTGCTCGTCGCAAAGTCGATTAGCTTCATCGCTGTTATGACCTTTTTGCTGTCGTCGAGAAGGATGAGATTTGAATATTTGCCCATTATTTCCGCAACGATATAGCGTGTGCAAGAAAAGCCCATCTCGTCACGGCATGAAAACTCAAGCATCAGCGCACGCTCAAATCCAAGCTGCACCGCACTCTCGAGCCGTGCACCGCTAAGGTGCTTTCTCATAAGAAGGCAAAACATCGGCGGAATTGCGGGGTTTTCCTTTGTAATATGGGAAAAAGAGATTTTCGGGTTGTTCGTGCCCGCATTTATTACAAGTCTGAGTCCCTTGCGCACTCCGTCGATCTTTACGTCGTGAAAAACAAAGACTATCTCCTCTTTTTCAGGTTGATGTATCTTTTCTATTCTTGCTCCGATAGCATTTTTTTCTATTTCATAAACCGTAGCCGCAAACATTCCGGCATCAAATGGCATTTTCTCTCAACTCCAATATCAGTTTTTATATAAATGTTTTGGCAAAAGACATTGCATTGTCATACACGTTACATCCGCACTTTTCAAGTGTAGCCGCCGATGCATGTCCCGTAAGCATAAGTACACAGTCTATCCCTGCCACTTTTGCGACATCGGCATCATGCTCGGTATCACCTATCAGCACAAGCTTATCGCTGTTATTACGCTCTGTAAATTCGCAGAGTATATCCTGCTTGCCGTATGCATAAAAATTGTTACAACCAACAATATCTTCAAAATATCTGCTTATCCCGAGTCTGTTTATCTGCGAGAGAAGCGTATCCTGCTTTGATGCGGATACAACGGACTGTTTTATACCGTGAGAAGAGAAAAATTCAAGTGCTTCTTTTACTCCGTCACACAAGTGCGCTGTGTGCTCACGAAGCTTATACTCCCGAACCCACTCAGGGGCAAGGATGCTTTCGTAATCCTCCGCCTCAAAATCAAAGCCGCACCTTCTGTAATACTCCTTTATAGGAAAGCAAAAGATCTCTCTGTACTTCTCAACGCTGTCAACAGGCGCCATTTTACGTGCTGTAAGCATAGCATTTACAGCCTCGATACCTATATTCACATCGTCGAAGATCGTTCCGTTAAAATCCCATATAACATGAGTGTATTTCATTTTTTACTCCTTAGATATTTAACCACTATATTTTATCACAAAAAAGATTACCCGTCAATAGCGGTAATATCTGCCGCAAAAATTACTTGTACGACAGTATATGCAAGGCACAGACAAAACCACCCGAAAAAGAACAAAAATTCTTTTTCAGGTGGTTTTTAAGCGACATTCAACGCTAAAGCTTACTGTTCGTTTTCATTTTTCTCATCAGGTGCGCTCTCGCCTTGCACACGCAAATTATTTTTGCTTCTCTGAATGAGCACTATTGCCGCACCGCCGAACACCAAAACAACGCACACAATAACCGTAAGTACGATGCTGAAGCCAAACTGCTTTGGTTCTTCTGTTGCGGCAGGCAAAGTAACCTCCGACGTACCCGTCTCTATTGCGACAATATTTTCATTTTCGCCAAGCTCAACTATCGCCCATTCGCCTGTATTCATTGCACTAAACGACATTTTTGCGTCTGAATAATAGAAGCTGAACCTCTGCGTAATTTCCCCGTAATTCGTAACACTCGTGCCTGTGATTATGTGCGACAGACACCTGAGATTTCCAACATATGTCCCGTCAGTCGTCTTTGTGACATATTCGGGAATGTATATAAACATTTCCTGTGAGGTTATGTTCACGATCGCCGCACGAGCAAACACGTCGTACTCGCCCAGCGTCCCATCCGCTTCCCTGATCGAAGTAAAATCGAGAGGAAGCGTGAGCCTATAGCTTGTATTCTGTATATAACCGTCAGCCGCCGCCGTACTGCTGACACCGATATTTGTTATGAACATAACGCTGTCAACATCAAGCTTCGTCTTTTCAAACAGACTGCTCTGATTTATCTTGGAAAGTGCGGCCTTGACGCTCTCGCCTTCAACAGGCTCAAAAACGTAATAATCGTTTCCGTTGATCTCACATCCGCTCAGTTCAATACCCGTATTCTCATCATATACGGAGGGCAATGCTTTTGCAACAGCACCGGGAACTATCGAGTCGTTTTCAAACACCCACTCAAAATATGCGCCGTTATAGATACACCCGCGGTAAAGGTTAAGAACTTCTATATACTGCTCATTTCCTTTTTTTGTAACATATGTATTGCCAAGCGCAACAAGCAGAAAATCGTCAGAGTTATCGAGGTTTCCACAGGCACTTATACCCGAAGGTGCATAGGACGAGACAGCCTTCTCCGAATATCCCGCAATAGTACCGACATAATCCATAGCCTCGGGAAGCTCCAAGCAGTACGAGTTTACTACGTTCATGCTCGTGCGCCCGACAATTCCGCCGCCCATAGACCCTGCGGAAATATAAGCATTGTTATAGCAGTTTTCTATTACCGAAGAGGTCTTTCCGCATATGCCGCCGACACACTCGTCCCCGCTGACATTTCCTGTGTTTGCACAGTTTGTAATGACCGCATCCGAATATCCGACAATTCCGCCTACATTTTTATTTGCTATCACATTGCCGCTGTTAGAGCAAAAATCAATCATCTCGGAGGAGTAACCGACAAGTGCTCCTACATAGTTATTACCCGAAACACTTCCCGAAAAAGTACATTTGTATATTTTCGAAGAGTTAAAGCCGACGAGTGCGCCGCAATATTCACCGCCCGATATTATCGAATGCTTGATATTGACATTTTTCACAGAGCCGCCGCTTGTATAACCAAAAAGCCCTGCCGCAGTTGAAGTATCGTCAATATATATTCCGTTTACGGAATATCCCGCTCCGTCATAGTTACCCTTAAACGGAGCAGCTGAGGTGCCTATAGGAGTCCATGGATGAACGACTGTCAGCTTGTTTTTCCAATCTTCAAAGGTGGTATCGTTGAGTCTGATGCTGATCCTCTGCACGAAATACATCCCCTCATAGCTGTTGCCTGCATTTACGTCATTTGCAAGCTTGGCGAGCTGTTGGGGTGTATCTATGACATATGGATTGAGCTTACTTCCGTCTCCTCCCGCAAAGCTTGCCGCAACGGTTCCGTCCCACGTCGGAGCATATGTTTCCTCAAGCACCGTAATAAGAGCGGTGATACAGCTCTCACCGTCCCCTGCCGTGACTGTTACTGCGGTAGAACCGGGCGCTTTCGGAGTGAGCAAGCCGTTTTCATCGCAAACTACGATCTCCTCGTTCCTCACCTTATACGTCACTTTTTTATCCGTTACATTTGCAGGAGTTATCGTATGCATTATCTGTGAGGTCTGTCCGAGTAGTATTCGGTACTCCGTTTTGTCGAGCTTGACAGACTCGCTCTTGACAGTAGTGCCGTCAACAACCCTAACAGAGCAGTTCGCAACCATACCTCCGTCAACAGTAGTGGCACGAATGGTAGCATAGCCCGATGATACGGCACTTATATTTCCGTTTTCGTCGACCTTTGCCACAGCTTCGTTTGTTGTCAGCCACACCAAAGCCTTGTTCGACGCATTTTCGGGATATACTGTACATTGCATAACATACTCGTCTCCCGGATAAAGCTCCAGCTCTCTTGCGGCAAAGGAAATTCCCGTTACAAAAACATAGGGGCACGCATTGTTCATGATAGGATAACCGCCGAAAACCGAGGTGTAATCATGTATCCATGCGCAGTAGCCGTTTGCTGCGGCGTTATTATTGAGTGAGGATAAAAGAGTGTTTAGGTCAGTAAACGCAGAAGAATTTACAGGCTCGTTTCCTTCTCCTATCCCTTTCTCAGAGCCTGACCATGTGCAATCCGCAACCACAGAGGTGTTTTTTGCGCATATTCCTCCGCATAAACCGCCGTTATCCGCAGAAGCACAGCTCACCTGTGCCACGGAGTAGCAGTTGTTTACGGTACCGTTGTTCTCACCGACAATACCTCCCGCAAGCTTAGCCGTATCGGAGCCGATTTGTCCGCTCGATGCGCAGTTAAGCACACTTCCGCCGTTATACACAACCAAAGCTGCCGCCGATGCGGTATTCGCCGTTATACTGATACTGAGATTTTTTACCGTTCCGCCGTTGTAAGCAAAAAATCCGCCAAGCTCCGATGTGTCCTTTATAACTATACCGGATATAATATACCCCTGTCCGTCAAAGGTTCCCAAAAAAGGCTTGTCCTGCGCAAACACAGCCGTCCAATAGTTGCCCGACATATCAATATTGGCTCCCAGAGTTATTGTTTTGTTCTCAAAGCTGTAACCTGACACAGCCGCAGCAGCAAATGCAGCAAGCTGTCTGTCGCTTGAAACAGTATACGCCGCCGTGTTTTCGTAGTCTCCGAGCCATGCCTCGTCATAATTTCCGCTGTCCGTCCAGCTTCCTATCTCAGCGCCTGCAACTAAAAGCAATAATACGCCTAAGATAAAAACCACCGTAATACAGCATACCGTAATATTTATTTTTCGCATCATGCAATGCTCCTTTTCATACACGAAATAAAAACAATACAACTATTGCATTGTATATTATTTTATCACATATAAGAATGAAGTTCAAGTATAAATACGTAAAAAAAGGGTATGCGGTCGCAAAAGACGGAAAAGCAAAATATCTGTTACTGTGTTTTTATTTCTTGCTGTTTTAAAGATAAGCTTTAAGATCAGTTCTCCTTACCCTTCTTTGCGATAACAACGCTTACATGCGCCGCTACGCTGAGAGCTGCGAAAACTGCCAATATAACTGTCATAACAATAAAAATCAAGAAAGAAAGCACATTGTTGCTCTCCTCTTACTCTCGGCTCAAAAGTGTATTTGCATGGTCAAGCAATTTGTCTCTGTCATTATCTGTTTCCCCCGACATTACCGCTTCTAAAAGCTGTGAGAGGATTTTTCCAACTTCTCTGCCCTCACTCACACCGAGTCCTATTATGTCATTGCCGTTTATGCGCAAAGATGAAAGTGACATACACTCTCCCGCCGACAAAAGCTCTGTTGCCTTATCTTTTATTTGAGCGACAAGCGAAAGTCTGTACCGAACCGCCTCCGATTGTCCCTTGCAATCAGCTTCGGCCAGGGCGGCAAGATCAAAAAACGCTTCTTTCCCTATTTTATTTATACGTTTTTTTATCAGCCTCTCCTCGTTTGGCAGGGGAGTGTCGTGGTGCCTGACAAGAAAGACGGTTTGTTCCCTCGTTTTCTTATCTGCTTTCAGCTCTGTCAAAAAGCGCTCAGCGATCTCAGCGCTTTTTGCGGCATGACCGTAAAAATGCCCCTCCCCTTTTTCATCAATAGAAAACACCTGCGGCTTTGCAATATCATGGAGCAATGCCGCAAAGCGCATATGACTTACGCTCGGTGTATTTTCGACGACCTTGCATATATGCATAAGCACATCATAGCAATGATACTTGCTGTGTTGGCAAAAGCCTTTGCACGCTTCAAGCTCAGGCAATATGACGGAGAGAACGTCCGAATATGCGAGTATGACATCAGAGGCGAACTTGCCGCAGAGGATCTCACACAGCTCATGATATATACGCTCAGCCGATACCGCAGAAATGTTTTTTGCGCTTGAACGCATTGCTTGCTCAGTGTCGGCTTCTATCGCAAAACCGAGCTTTGATGCAAAGCGAAGCGCACGCAATATGCGCAATGCATCCTCTTCAAATCGTCTGTAAGGATCACCGACGCATCTGATAACCTTTCTTTTTATGTCGTCAACGCCTCCGAACACGTCAACGACACTCCCGTCTTTGTATGAATATGCTATTGAATTTACGGTAAAATCACGGCGTGAAAGGTCCTGCTCTATATTACCGACAAAGCGCACGTTCTGAGGGTGTCTCATATCTCCGTACCCTCCCTCCGTTCTGAAGGTGGTTATCTCATACGGTGTCCCCTCCGCTACAACAGTTACTGTTCCGTGCTTTATGCCCGTCTCAATTACATGATGACCCAAGTGCATAAATATATCTCTGACCTTGTCGGGCGTTGCCGCAGTCGTGATATCTATATCATGTGGCACTATACCCATATACGCATCACGAACGCAACCACCGACGGCATATGCCTGATATCCGTTTTGCTCCAGCGTCATGCACAATTTTTTTGCTGTTTCGTTTTCGCAAAGAAATTTTAATTTTTGTATCATTCCCTTGTAAATAGCAGGCAGTGCCCGCCCCATCCTCTCGACTATCGTTATTTTTCTGTTACAAAAGCTGTGCAAAACGTCGAGAGAGAAACTGCGCAATTTCCTATGAGATAAAAACATCTCTCCGCCGTGTAGTGCAGAGAGATGTTTTTGTCAATAAGCTTTTATTGTGGTGCCCGGGAAATACGTCGCAACAATGCTCTCTCCGGACATTCCTGCATTTGCGAGGTCAAGCACGCCGTACTGGCTCATTCCGACACCGTGCCCCCATCCCTTGCCGCAAAAGATAAATGCGGAGGAACTTGATGCAGTCACCGTCTCCGTTATTACATCATAATCTACCGAAAGCCCAAGCTCTCCGCTGTATTCCGACTGTACCACAGGAGCAACAGCAGCGACAGATACAACATTTTTATATACGTTGTCAACATCTATTCCTTCATTGAGAAGTTTGTCGTAATTCTGTGCTGTCAATACGTTTGCACGATCGACTGTCACGGTCTTTCTTCCCGATGAGGTTATCATCGAAAGTGAGCTTTCGCTTGCCCCCAAAACTGATTTTAACCTTGTAAGTACATGATAATCGTTAAGGGAAAACTTATCAAACCATGTAGGATTTTGCTCAATAAACTCAACCGTCCCGTCATCGCCGGATATCTTGATATTTTTTATTATGTTGTAATTACGCTCTACACTGCCCTTTCCGACAACGAAATTGGCGCTGTATACAAAATCGGAAAGTGCGCTCTTTACCTTTTGGGTGGTGTTTCCGACGGTAGCTGTATTCCCCGCCGTATCGGTAAAGGTGATCGACGTTACATATTCGCTCTCACCTGCGCTCGAATTTATCGTAACAGAGTCAATAGGGCTTGTCAGATTTGCGCAGGCAGCCGTCTCACGCAAGCTCGCCGCAAGCTCGGAGGCGGAGACCTCAACCGTCCACAGCCCCTTTGATCTGTCGGTGTAGTTTTCCCACGGGGTCGCTTTCGTCTCAAGGTACGGAATGGAGGCAGACCCCCAGACATAGCTGTTCGACACGGTATAACCGCCCGTAGAGCTCGAATAGAAGAGCTGAGCAAGAGTACCGTTGTGAAAAGCGACCTTTCCTCTTGTTTCCTCTACTGCCTTTTCCACATTTTCGTTCACTCTTGTATAACCGCCGTATACCTGGTCGTAGCTGTCGTCAAAAAGGTCAATGCCGTAGCTCGACATACGCCCGTTGAGCTTTCTCAGAGCATATGTTCTGACAACGATAGAAAAAGCGGTAAGCGCATTATAATTCCATGATGCGCCTATCTCCCACGGAACGACGCATTTTACATATTCCTCAAAATCTATGAGACTTGTGACCTGAACACCTCCCGACGCTCTCTTGTAAGCAAGAGTGCCGCCGTAGAGACGTGAGTCCGAGGTTTTCAGCAATGCTCCGCCGTTACCCGAAAGTCCGAGCTGTGAAAATCCGCCGCTATCGTACTCAAAAAGCACTTTATTAAGGTTTGGGTCGATAACGCTGACTCCCGTAGTTGTCGGCTGTCTTATACCGAGATTGTACTCAGCGGTAAAGGCACCGAGAGACTGCTTTGCTCCTTCAGCGGCTTCCGGCGTTGAAAAATCACCTATCAGCAACACGTATTTATCATCAATATATGAAGGGATCACGCTGTATCCGCTGCCCGACAGCTTTGCATCTATCTCGGGAATAAGAGCCTTCAGCTCCTGCTCGCTCGCTATATCGAGGCGCTGAGGAACTTTGACTCCGTTAACATCAACAAGCTTTTCGGTGATCGTAAGGTGGTATCCGCCTATTGCTGCCGCCCCTCCCGTATATTCCGTATATTCACCCGAAACCTTTGAAAGGGTCGCATCGTTTACTACAAAAACGTCGTTGTGGGAAAGAGTGTATATGCGCTCGGCGGCACGGACGGTCTTTTCGATAGTTGTCTTATTTACAACGAAACCGTTGGTTGTTGAAACCTCAAAACCAACGGCTACTTCATATGCGCCGCACTCAAGTCCTACGGCTATAAGATCATTCGGATATGCATATTCGGAGTCTGCGGCAACATTCCACTGTCCGAACACATATACAAGCACGGACAGACATGACAAAACCATAAGCACTGCCAAAAACATAGCCATAATTCGTACAGCATGCTGCTGTTTTTGTGCCTTATTCGTCTTTTTTGTGCCGCCGTAAGACCTATTATACTTAGTCGACAATATAATACTCTCCTCTCACCAAAATGTATGCATCCTCGCTCGTAACAAGAATACCTCTGCCATCACCGCCGCTCGGAACGACAAGCATGTGATTTTTTTCAATATTCGTTCCGTCTGTCAGATCAACTCCTGCGGTAATATCGGCAACTCCCTGCACGTATTCGCTTCCGTTTTCATACGAGAAGGGGGAGACGACCTCCGCCTCACCTGTGCGCAAAATTATCTCAAAGGAATTTTTCTGTGAAAAAAGCTTTTGTCCGTAGGTCATATGCACAATGTCATATGCCGCAGACATCGGCTTGTTTTCCTCATCCTCCATAGCGGCAATGATAGATGAAACGGATGCCTGTATATTTGACATTTTCTTTTCAAGAGAGCTGACTCTGTCAGCAACAGCCTGAAGCTCACTCTTTGATGCCTTGTTGCTGTTTGCCTCGGCGATAGTTTTCGCCTCCTGAATCTGAGCCTCAAGGTCGGGAATGACAACCTCGTTTATGTAGCTTAGTGAAATGAGCGGGTCAACAGAGCTGTCAAAGCTGTCTCCCGCAGCAAAGATCGTCGTACACCCAAGCACCGCACAAAGCAACAGCGGTACTATTATTTTTTTCATTTTTCTCATAATAATCCTCCGTCCCGATTACCCGTTTGTTGTTGTCACGGTTATTGTGCAAGTGCTTGGCAAATGCAAAAAAGCTCCCTAATAGTTTGCATAGCCGTCTTTTCTTAGATTGTATCATAAAAGATCAGTCAAGTAAAGTGTTATTTATGATTTTTAACATTTTTATTTTAAAATCTCCAAAATGCCTCTATACAAGCAGTTTTTTATCTTTTGCACTCAGAGCGACACCGCTTGCGGGAATTTTTATTTTTCTGTAGCTTTCTTCAGCCCCGAAGCTTTCATCAAGCTCACAATAAGCCGCCTTGAGCTTTTGCTTTGCTTTGAGAGAAAACAACTGCACGCCAACACTCGTTCTTGTGGTCTTCTGCGGTATGAGCTTGCTGCTTATCATAACAGCCTTATCTGCATCCGACACAAGAAGTATATTAAAGCTTTCCTTCTCATAAAAAGCCGCAACAAGCTCGGATGCATCGGAATATGCACCCGTGATCTTTTTCCTTGCACTCTTTGTCCTGTACGCAGACATCGGCACTCTGACACCCTTGCCGTTTTCAAATATAAACACCATGTTGTCATCGTCAGAGATATCCTTGTTCACTATCATGAGCATAGGGCGTTCGCCTTCGTCCATTTTCAGCTTCGCCGCAACAAAATCCCCAAGTGCCGATGCCTTGCAGGTATCAAAGTCACTCACCTTTGTGTTATACATTCGGCTCTTGTTTGTAAAGAACATCAGCTCTGTCAGGTTGTCGGCATCTACCATACTGACGATGCGGTCCCCATCCTTGAGCAGCTGAGTATCGCTTCCTCTCAGCGACGCAAGCGTTATCTTCTTAAAATATCCCTCTTTTGTAAATACAAGCTTTACGTTATAGTTTTCAACAAAGGATACAGGCTCGGAGTCCGTGATATCCTCTGCATAGACGATGTTAGTCTTTCTCGGTTTTGCGTACTTTTTCTTTATCTCCTTCAACTGCTCAATTATGCAGCCCTTGACCTTCAACTCGTCTGAGAGGATCTCCTCGAGGCGTGCTATCTCTGCCTGCAGCTCTGTTACCTCGTTCATCCTGTTGAGTATATACTCCTGATTTAGGTGTCTGAGCTTTATCTCTGCTATATATTCAGCCTGAATCTCGTCAATAGAAAAAGCCTTCATGAGATTGGGCACTACCATTGCCTCTTCAGCCGTTCCGCGCACAATAGCTATAGCTCTGTCTATATCAAGCAATATCTTGCCGAGTCCAAGCAAAAGATGAAGCTTGTCCTTCTTCTTTTGAAGGTCATACGTCATCTCACGGCATAAGCACGACATTCGAAAACGTATCCACTCACGCAGTATCTCCGCAATTCCCATTTGTTTCGGTGCTCCGTCAACCAAAATGTTGAAGTTGCAATCAAAGCTGTCCTCGAGCGGAGTGAGCTTATAGAGCTTTGCCATGAATTTGTCGGGGTCTACACCTTTTCTCAGATCTATCGTGAGCTTAAAGCCGTTGAGGTCTATTTCGTCTCTGAAATCGGATACCTCTTTGAGCTTGTTCTCTTTTACAAGGTCGGTGAGCTTTTTCATTATGGCTTCTATCGAAGTGGAATAAGGTATTTCCACTATCTCGATACAGTTCTCAGCCTTGTCGTACACATATCTTGCACGCAGCTTGACCGCTCCTCTGCCCGTCTCATACACTTCACGCATTTTATCTCTTTCGTACACAACGAAAGCACCTCCCGCAAAGTCGGGGGCGGGTATGATATCAAGAAGCTTTTCCGTATCAGTCTTGGGATTTCTGAGTACGGCTATAGTAGCATCACATATCTCACCGAGATTAAACGAGCATATAGAGCTTGCCATACCTACGGCAATTCCCGCATTCGGTGATACGAGAACATTGGGGAAAGTGGTCGGCAAAAGCACGGGCTCTGTCATCTGATTGTCGTAGTTTGGCACAAGGTCTACCGCATTTTTGTCGATACCTTTAAAAAGCTCCGTGCAAAAGCTGTCAAGCTTTACCTCGGTATATCTCGATGCGGCATACGCCATGTCACGGCTGTACTGCTTTCCAAAGGTTCCCTTTGAGTCTATAAAGGGGTGAAGAAGAGCCTCGTTTCCTCTTGTGAGTCGCACCATTGTCTCGTATATGGTAGCATCTCCGTGGGGGTTGAGCTTCATCGTCTGTCCGACAACATTCGTGCTTTTCGTTCTCGCACCCGTGAGCAGTCCCATCTTATACATCATGTAAAGAAGCTTTCTTTGCGATGGCTTAAACCCGTCGATCTCGGGAATAGCTCTTGAAACGATAACGCTCATTACATATGGCATATAATTCTTTTCTATCGTTTCGGTTATGAGCTGAGGCACCGCAGGCTTGGGCGGTGCAGTAGCAGCACTCTTTGTATCATTTTTGCGCGATCTTGCTTTAGCCATTTTTCTTCCTCTCATATTCAATGTCGGTAGCTCGAAGGTGACATTTCCTACAGTTCAATTATTTTAAAAGCGGAGGCTCTGAGCATTCTGTTGAGAAGCGCAAGCCCTATACCGCTCTTTTCGGGATATGCCGCATATATTTTTTGCGCACCGCGCTCGTCCGCCTCACGCAATGCCGAAAACAACCGTTTTGCCGCATCCGCTTGCTCGTTTTCTCTGCCGAGGCTGATGAGCTTTTCGCTGTTATCAAAGGTACCCTCGTACGCAAGCACGAAAGTACCCGTCTCACAGAGTGCATCGGATAAAAACGCCCTAATCTTATTTTCATTTCCTTTGACAAGATAGAGCGGTGCTTTCGGTGCGTAGTGAGAAATGAGCATACCGGGACTCTCCACCTTGTCGTCTGCGGCGGGCTTTTCAAGAACGCCCCTTGCTATCTCAACTTCTCCGAGAAGCTCGGTCAGCATCTCGTACGTAACGCCGCCCGGGCGCAAAAGTATACACCTGTTCCCTTCAAGCTTGATTATCGTTGACTCAAGCCCAACCTCGCACTCGCCGCCGTCGATTATCATTTCTATCTTTCCGTCAAGATCGTGCACAACGTGCTGTGCGGTCGTCGGCGACGGTCTGCCCGAGGTATTGGCGGAAGGTGCCGCTATAGGTCTTCCGCACGCCTCGATAAAAGCTCTTGCAATAGGATGAGACGGACAGCGGACCGCCAAGGTATCAAGCCCCGCACAAACGGTATCTGCCACCGTATGCCTTGACGGCATGATAACGGTTATCGGTCCGGGCATAAAAGCCTCGGCTATCTTATAGTAACGCTCATCTGTATATACATACGCCTCCGCATCCTCCGCCTTGGCTATATGAACTATCAAAGGATTGTTTGACGGTCTGCCCTTCGCTCTGTATATTTTTTCTGCCGCCTGTTCGTTTGTGGCATCAGCGCCGAGTCCGTATACCGTTTCTGTCGGAAAAGCTACGAGTGCGCCGCCGCAAATGAGCCTTGCCGCTCCGACAAGCTGCTCTTTCGTCACGCTGTCTCTGTCAAGCTTGAGATATTCTGTTTTCATCACAACTGCGCACCTTTCAGCTTTTCTGCCGTATCTGCGGTAATGAGCGCATCTATCATTGCGCCTATATCTCCGTTGAGAAAGTTTTCAAGCGAATAAAGAGTAAGTCCTATTCTGTGGTCGCTCACTCTTCCCTGAGGGTAGTTGTAGGTACGGATACGCTCGCTTCTGTCACCCGTACCGACCTGTGAGCGCCGCTCGCTTGCGATCTTTTCGTTTTGCTCCGTGACCTTCATATCATACAGCTTTGTTTTGAGCAATTTGAGCGCTTTTTCTTTGTTCTGGAACTGACTGCGCTCGTTCTGACACTCTATAACTATTCCCGTGGGCTTGTGTATGAGTCTGATTGCGCTCTCGGTTTTGTTTATATGCTGACCTCCCGCACCGCTCGATTTGCAGGTCTCGATGATAAGGTCGCTGTCCTTGACCTCTATCTCGACATCCTCCGCCTCGGGAAGCACCGCAACCGTTGCGGTCGAGGTCTGTATTCTGCCCTGACTTTCCGTCTCAGGCACACGCTGCACCCTATGAACGCCCGACTCAAACTTCAGCCTTGAATACGCCCCCTCTCCGATCACGGTAAAGCTGACCTCTTTAAATCCGCCGAGCTCGGTCTCGTTGCATCCTATAAGCTCCGTCTTAAAGCCTGCCGACTGGGCGTACATATTATACATACGGTAAAGCACATATGCAAAAAGTGCCGCTTCCTCTCCGCCCGCTCCCGCTCTTATCTCAACGATGACGTTTTTATCATCGTTTTCGTCCTTCGGCAAAAGCAGTATCTTTAGCTGTTCGGTGATCTGTGACAGCTCATCCTTTAACTCTTCGTACTCCGTGCGGGCAAGCTCTCTCATCTCAGCATCACACGACGGATCCTGAGAGAGCTGCAGTGCGCCGTCCATCTCTTCGGACGTGCTTTTATATTCACGGTACTTCTCGATTATCGGCGTGAGCTGCTTGTACTCCCGCATGAGATTTTTGTATTTTTGCTGATCCGACACCGTCTCAGGCATCGCAAGCTCGTTTTCTATGCTGACAAATCTGTCTTCCGCATCCTTAAGCTTATTTATCATATGTCCTCGCTTGATTGGATAAATTTATTTGTCAAAGCTCTCCCTCAGTCGTTCAAAAATGCAAGGAAAGCAACGTGTGCGCTGTAAACGTCCGCCTTTGAGATCACCTCGTAGGGTGCGTGCATACTGATCACAGGAACCCCGATATCTATTGTATCAATGTTGAGATTTGCTATATATTTCGCAACCGTACCGCCGCCGCCGATATCTATCTTTCCAAGCTCGGCACTCTGCCAAACAACATCGTTCTCGGCAAAAATCCTGCGTATTTTTCCCACGGTTTCAGCAGATGCGTCGCTTGTTCCGCTCTTGCCTCTGGAGCCTGTATATTTTGAAAGCGCAACTCCGCAGTTTAAAAATGCGCTGTTGGCTTTCTCGTATACCTCGGCAAAATTCGGGTCGTACGCCGCAGTCACGTCGCTCGAGATACAGAAAGAATTAGCACGGACGAGTCTCGGATTTGCCCCTCTCTGCTCAGCTATCTCCTCGATAAGGTCAAAGAGCATTCTCGACTGCATTCCCGTGTTTCCGTCGCTGCCCGTCTCTTCCTTGTCAGCAAGCACGACCATTGACGTTGCCGCTCTGTTGGTCGTTTCAAAAAGAGCAGTAACGGAGGGGAATGCGCACACCTTGTCGTCATGACCGTATGCAGCTATCATAGAACGGTCAAGTCCAACGTCTTTTGCTTTCAATGCGGGAACCGCACACAGCTCTGCGCTGACAAAGTCGTCCTCGCATATACCGTATTTTTCGCACAGAAGAGCCATTACATTCTTTTTGACAGCATCTTTTTCGCCGTCCTCGGGCTCAGAACCTATGAGAAGGTTCAGCTGCTCGCCGCTGATGGCTGTAGCAAGCGGCTTTTCAGACTGTTCCTTTGCAAGATGAGGTAAAAGGTCGTTTACATAAAGGATAGGATCACCCTCATCCTCGCCGATCATCACGTCGACAACGCTCTCGTCTTTCTTAACTACCACTCCGCGAAGTGCCAAAGGAATAGCCGTCCACTGATATTTTCTGATACCGCCGTAGTAGTGTGTCTTCAAAAACGCCATACCGCCCTCCTCAAACAGAGGTCTCTGCTTTAGATCAAGGCGGGGTGAGTCTATATGAGCCGCAAGTATTTTTATACCCTTTTCGGGGCTGTCCTCTCCGATGTTGAAAAGATACAGGGACTTTCCTCTGTTGTTAAGATAATACTTACCGCCGCACTCGAGCTTATCGCCGAGCTTGTACTCTGTATAACCCTTCGCTTTTGCAAGCACTATAGTATGCGCTACTGCCTCTCTCTCCGTCTTTGAACGGTCAAGATAATCCATGTATTTTTTTGCATACGCATATGCCGCATCCTTTTTCTCAGGCATACACTCAAAAAAATTTCTCTTTTGATATAAAAGCTCACTGTTATTCATATTCATTCTCCTTGTATTATGATATTTGCAGGTCTTCTCCGTAAAGGTCGCTGTATTTTTCGATAGCTTCCTTTACCCTGCTTACATATTTTTCTGTCTCTTGGTACGGAATATTCACCAATTTCCCGTCTTCATCCGTACATTCCGAATTTTCAAGCCAGCCGGACACCGTACCCATGCCTGCATTGTATGCGGCATATACAATATCCCAATCACCGAAATATCTGTAAAGATAGCTCAGATAATATGTACCGTATCTGATATTCGTCTCTGGGTCATACATCATCCCTTTTTCATAATTGTCACCTAACTTGCCCGATATCTCCTCAAAGGTGGCGGGCGTAATCTGCATAAGCCCGATCGCCCCCGCACTGCTCTGCGCTGTAGCATCAAAGCTGCTCTCTGTCTTTATCACGGCATATATTATCTTTTTCGGTACACCGAACTGCTCGCTTGCCGCATCGACAAATTCGCTGTAATCAAGCGGGTAGTCCTTTTTCTCCGCTCTCTCCCATATTTGAGAACTGAAATATCCGAGCAAAACAGAAAGTGCAACTATAACCACTACAGCAAATGACCGAGCCAAAGCCTTTTTCATATCACTTCAAATCCTTAATCTTATCCAAAACTTTTTTTACGTTTAAAAGAAGATGTGCCGCATCGGAATTGTTTTCTATGATAAAATCACAGTTCCCAACAAAGAAAGCATCACTTTTCTGCGCCGCTATCCTTGCGCTCGCCTTGAGAGTGCTGATTCCGTCACGGCTGCATATTCGCTTTATCCTTGTCTGTTTTTCGCACACGACGGCGACCGTTGCGTCGCATATATCCTGCATTCCCGCCTCAAAGAGCTGAGGGGCGTCTATTATGAGAATTTCAGTGCCGGCTTCTTTGTGAGAGGAGATAAGCTTGTCACACTCGGCACGAATAAAGGTGTGTGCGATACTGTTGAGCGTTGCAAGCTCCTCTCTTTTGTCAAACACGATGTCGGCAAGGCATGCTCTCGCTATCCCGCCTTTGTCGTTTTGTACTTTTTTGCCGAACCGTTCTATTATTGCACGAGAGCACGGACTGTCTGCCTCGATCATATCGTGATAGAGACGATCTGTGTCGATGATACTGCATCCGAGCGCAGAAAACAGCTTGCCTGCCATACCTTTGCCCGAGCCGCTGCCCCCTGTAAGACCTATAATTTTCAATGCGACCTCCGAAAAAATCTATGTAAAACCTATATATGCAATGCACAAGATGCAAAATGCACATAAATAACGAGTATACAAATATATTATATCAAAAGCATATATAAATTTCAAGCATATATATATTAAATTTCCAAAACCAACAAAATGCTTTTAAACACCCGTAATACCGTTTTGCAAACATTTTTAACACAAGGAGGCCCGTAATTGCATATATTGAAAACAAGAAAGCTTGATTTCCCATAAAGGAGTTATATATGAAAGACATATCCGAGCGCAGCACAAAAAGCAATATCCCATGCTTTTTTGCTGCATCAAACAGCGGCAGGGGCTTTGTTTCCTATTTCGGCGAGGTTTTTGCAAACGATAAATATAAAAAAGTGTATGTGCTCAAAGGCGGCCCCGGAACCGGAAAAAGCAGTCTGATGAAAAAGGCTGCACGGCTGTCCCGTGAAAAAGGCTACGAATGTGAGGGAGTTCTCTGCTCCTCCGACCCCGACTCATATGACGGAGTTATTATAAGCAGACCGGAATGCAAGATAGCCATTCTCGACGGCACGGCACCTCATGTAAGAGAGGCGGAGATACCCGGTGCTGTGGACGAGATAATAAATCTCGGCAGATTTTGGGACGCACAGCTGCTTTCCCGACACAAAGACGAGATCGTCTCGCTCTGCCGTCAAAAATCCGAATGCTACAGCTGTGCGTACAGCATACTTAAATGTGCGTTTGAATACAGCGAATACAAAAGGAAGCTGATAGGCAGATGCATCGACAGGCAAAAGCTCGAAAAAGCCGTAAGCAGACTCATACCCTCGCACACCTCATGCATATCGGCACCAGAAGTCGAATATAAGCTGAGAAGTGCGATATCGGTAAACGGGCCTGTCAACACAGATATATATACAAAAGAAGATGGCACGCATATCTCCGTCTACGGCTCTCACGATGCTTCTTTTGCCGTGCTTGATGAGATAAAAAAACGGGCTCAACAAAAAAAGCTGTCCCTCACCCTATCCCCCACTCCGCTCGCTCCGAACATCTACGATGCGATAGCGTTGCCCGAGCAAAAGCTTTATTTCCATGACAGCGGAAAAAAACCTCCCGAAAATCAGGACAAAGCGATACATTCCGAGAGATTTCTCTGCGAGGATATGCTACGTCAGATAAAGCCGACGCTCCGTATGCTTTCCCGACTGTGCTCGGATGCCATGGACTCTGCATATCAAATGCTGTCAAAGGCAAAAGAGTATCATTTTGCCATTGAAGATATATATGTAAATGCAATGGACTTTGCCGCAAAAGAGGAAATGGAAGAGCACTTTTTTGAAAATATACTGTAAAAAGCACCGAAGAGAGAAAAAGCACCGCCCGAGCTGCAGCCTTCGGCAAAGCACTGCCCGCAAAGCTTCGGCGCAATAAAATATTCCCGTAAAACAAGCAAAATCCCCATGCAAGCGCACGCTTTAACATGGGGATTTTGCTTGTTTTACCTATGCTCCGAGCAGTTCCGCTCTCGCCTTTCTTTTGATATGAAAAGCACCGCTCAGAAATGCATATACGGCAATGACGGTGATTATATGTACACAAAGACCGAATGTCGTTTCTGGGCTGAGATATAGTATTTTTGAATACAGCAGCTTCACCGCAAAGCAGGAAAAGACAGCCGACAGCGTCGGGACAAGTATGATCTTTGTCACCGAGCAATCTATCTCCGCACATTCGGTCAGCTTGTAAAAGCTCGCTGATGCGTTTATAATTTCGCTTACCGATATCAAAATAACATATCCGAGAATTCCAAATCGAGGTATTAAAATAAGCACACCTACCACTGAAAAAGCGGCATCGATGATATTCACAGTCATTGTGTACACCTGATATCCAAGTCCCTTGAGCATTGAGTCGATGACCGTATCAAGGTACATTATCGGTATTATCGGGGCAAGCAGCCGTATGTATTTGCCTGCCTCGGAGCTGTTATATATTATTCTGCCGAGCGGACCGCTGTAGCTTATCATCACGCCTGCAACACCTGCGGCAAAGGCAAAGGTGACAAATATTGCCTTGTTGGCGGCACGGCTGATATGCCCCGTCTCCCCTCTTGCCTTCGCCTGCGAAAGCTCTGGAACCATAAGCGAGGCAAACGCTCCCGTGAGAGATGCGGGATACAGCACAACGGGCAGTACCATACTGCCAAGCATTCCGTAGGACTCAAGTGCCTGCGCATGAGAAAGTCCGTTTTGCTTTAAGGCTCTCGGAATAAGCATATGCTCAAGTGTTGTCAGAGCCGAGCGTACATAAGTGCTCGCCGCAATAGGGAGTGCTACTACCGACAGCTCTTTTACAGAGTCTGAAAAGGGTGCGGTGTACTTCCCCGTGCCTAGCCTTTTGTTGTGTCGTCGAAGATCAAAAAAGCACATTACGCCCGACACAACGGACGACGAGCACTCAGCGACCGTACCTCCGGTAATGATAGCCATGCACGCACCCTCGACTCCTTTAGGAAGGAAAAGAGTAAACAAAAATATACACGCACCCATTCGCACAAACTGCTCAAAGATGCTTGCGGCGGCGCTTTTGTACACTCGCCGCACCGCATTAAAATAACCGCCGAACACAGAGGAAAGTGCTATCGGTGCCATTGACAGAGCGAGCAGGCGTATGCTCTTTACCGTTCTCGGGTCACCTAACAGCTCGTTTCCGATAAGCTCCGCCCCCATAAATACCGCTGTCGTCGCAACAGATCCGAAAATCAACGCATATCCGACCGCAACGAGCAATGCCCTTTTTACTCCCCGAGCATCCTCCCGCCCGAGCGCCTCGGACACAGTCCTCGTCACACCAAGTCCCACGCCCGAGCACGCAAACGTAACAGTAAAATTATATACGCTCATCACAAGCGAGAGCAGTCCCATAGACTCAGCGCCTACCGTATTTGAAACATATGCATTCCATGATACACCGACAGTCCGCATAAACACCGCCGATGCGGCAAGTATCAGACCGTCTGTCAAAAATTTCTTTGTTCTGTTCATCTTATTCTCCTCGCTAAACTATATGCAAAGAAAAAGAATAAAATGAAGAACTTGTATTTTTTAGCTGTCGTGTATTATTTTTATATTTCAGTGTCTGCTTAAAACCGGGCCTTGTTTGTCGATATTACCCACGGCATTTTGCAAAAAAGCGGGCAGCGTGTCGACCCCCTCCTCTCTCCTACCGTTGTTTTTTCTATTACAGAAGCTGTGCAATACGGCGGGTGAGAACCCGTACGATTTCCTATGCGACGAGAAAAACAAGGCTGTCTCGGTCATGACAGCCTTGTTTTGCTTTCCTGAAAATTATCTTATTCCGTATTTTTCGATGATATAGTCCATATCCTTGTCGCCTCTTCCGGAGAGATTTATAAGAATAGAACCCTTGCCCATCTTCTTTGCGAGCTTCATCGCATACGCAACAGCGTGCGATGACTCTATAGCGGGAATGATTCCCTCAAGTCTCGAAAGCTCAAAGAATGCATCTATCGTTTCGTCGTCGTTGACAACATCGTATTTTACTCTGCCGAGATCGTGCAAAAATGCGTGCTCGGGACCTGATGAAGGATAATCAAGTCCGCTTGCAACAGAATATACAGGCGCAGGCTCGCCGTTCTCGTCCTTGAGCATAATACTGTTAAAGCCATGCATAACGCCCTCTGTACCGTACTGAAGACTTGCCGCATGGTCTCCGAGAGCCGTACCTCTGCCGAGAGGCTCGATACCGTAAATGTCAACAGGATCGTTTAAAAATCCGGAGAAAAAGCCCGCCGCATTTGAGCCGCCGCCGACACAGGCAACTATCGCATCGGGAAGCTCGCCTGTCATCTGAGTAAACTGCTCTCTTGCCTCTATTCCGACAACACTCTGAAAATCTCTTACCATCATCGGGAACGGATGCGGTCCTACTACAGATCCGATGCAGTAGATGCAGTTTTTGTAGTCTTTTGTATATGCCTCAAAAGCGGCGTCAACAGCCTCCTTAAGTGTAGCCAGACCATGCGTGACCTCAACTACATTTGCACCGAGTATCTTCATTCTCGCTACGTTGGGTGCTTGCTTTTTTATATCTACTGAACCCATATATATATCACATTCAAGCCCGAAATAAGCCGCCGCAGTAGCCAAAGCAACACCGTGCTGACCTGCACCCGTCTCTGCGATAACTTTTTTCTTTCCCATATACTTTGCAAGAAGTGCCTCTCCCATGCAGTGATTGAGCTTGTGCGCACCTGTATGGTTGAGATCCTCTCTCTTTACATAAAGCTGAACGTTGCCAAGCTTGCCCGAAAGGCGCTCAAGGTATGATATTGGAGTGGGTCTGCCCTGAAATTCACGGCGAATTCTGCGAAGCTCACTTATAAACTTACTTGACTTGCAAATAGTGAAATACGCCTCTGTTATCTCATCCATTGCTTTTTTCAGTTCGTCCGAAACGTATGCTCCGCCGTATTTACCAAAATAACCGTCCTTGTCGGGATAATTTTTAAAATAAGTATCAAAATCAATTCCGTTGTATAACATCTTTGTGTCCTCCGTAAATTTATAGAAATATATTATTATTTATTATAAAATATGAGCGAAATTGCGAGCAGTTCACCAGCCTTGCCATCGCTTTGATAATATTATCATTTTGATCCTCTTGTTTAAGAAAATAAAAAAACCCATCCCACTTGATCATGGGACAGGAAAAACCTGCGGTACCACCCAAATTCGCAATAAAGCGCACTCTCCGTGTACTGTCATATACACTTGCGTTTTAACGGACGCTCGCCGTCTCCCCTAACCGTAAACACGGCTCGGTTTGCCCTCCGAAGTCCATTCACTGCTACTCTTGTTGCCGCATTCGCACCGTCGTCGGCTCTCTGAAAACAGACTTTGGCAGTTACTACTCTCCGTCATAGGTTTGTCGGTGTTATAAATTTATGGATATTTTATCACAGCGTCTTTTGTTTGTCAAGCGGTTTGTTTAATTTTTTTGGAGGACAAGCATTTCGTTTAGTTTTTTGGCATTTTAAAGCAGTAAAAAAACAAAAAAATAAATTATTGTTCAAGTATCTATTGACAAAACCGCTTTAAATATGTATAATAATATATCGTTACGGAATGTTTTGACTGTATCTTGGAGAGAGGTATAATGAAAAAGGTACTTAAATACTTTCCTTTGAGCCTTAGCACAAAGGATGCAAAGTCACTTGTAATAACCATCGTGATATACATTGCAGTACCCGCTGTTTTCGCTCTTATCTCTTCCCTGTTTTCGAAGGTCATTCTCCTCGGAGCCATCATGACTTTGATATCCGTGCTTTTCGGTCTGTATTGCTTCGTAGGTATTATCCTCGCAGTGCTGAAATTCGCTAAGGTCATAAAATAAGCATTAACGTAACAAATAATAATTGCGTTTTGCATTTATTTATATATGCGGGTATGGCGGAATTGGCAGACGCGCTAGATTCAGGTTCTAGTCGATGTACTTCGGTGAAGGTTCAAGTCCTTTTACCCGCACCACTGAAAGCCTTGAAAACACTACGTTTTCGAGGCTTTTTACTATCTGTTTTGGTATTCTATTGACAAATTTACGTATAAATGCTATAATGGCAGACATCAAAAAATTATATAGGAACCAAAAATGAAAAAAAACTCTTGAAGGATCTTACATTTGATATCCTGTGCGCAATAACGGCAGGAATTATTGTTGGTAGTGCATATTATTTTTTTCAAAACAGCAACGGATTTGCCCCCGGTGGTGTTGGTGGACTTGCAACTATCACACACTATTTGTTTGCAGACAAAGTAAGTTGGTCAATTTTAATGATTG
This sequence comes from Eubacteriales bacterium, assembly GCA_045120955.1. Taxonomy (GTDB): domain Bacteria; phylum Bacillota; class Clostridia; order Oscillospirales; family CAG-272; genus JAZMZS01. The sequence continues at coordinate 39,095 of JBGVFH010000030.1, forward strand.
CTTTTAATTTGCCGATTTTTGTTTTAGTGAGTGCCTTTATCAATAAGAAGCTTGGTGCAATTTTAAGTTTGTATATGATCGTTCAATCCTTTATCCCCAAGATCTATGAAATAATTGGCGCAAAGCCCTACAGTTTAGCAAATAACCACGGTGATTTCAATATCGTTTTCGCTTGTATCGCAACAGGAGTTATATCAGGCTTTGGCTTTTCCTTGATGCTTAAGCGCTTTGGCGCCAGCGGTGGTACATACGGCATATCCGCATTGATCAAAAAGATGAGCCCCGAAATGAATATCGCCTATGTTTCTTTCATTATGGACACCAGCGTCGTGCTGATTGCATTCTTTGTGTACGGAATGAAAATAACTCCCGTTATCTGTACGCTTTTGAATTTATTTATCGCAAACATTATTGTAGATCACGGTCTTAGCGGAATTAAAAACGGATATAAGTTCGAAATCATTACCAATAATCCCGAACAATTGTCCGAAGTATTAATGAATCGGTTACATCACGGCGTCACTAATATACAAGTGCATGGAATGTATTCAGATACAGACAAATATATGTTAGTTTGTATTATCAATAAGCGTCAGATTGGGGAAATGATGAAGATTATTAAAAGCTACCCCGATACCTTTGCCTGCTTTGAAAAAGTGAGTGAAGTATTTGGAAATTTCAAGAAACGTGTTTAAAAACTTTTTCACCGAGGTGACGTTACCATCAGGTTCTAGTCGATGTACTTCGGTGAAGGTTCAAGTCCTTTTACCCGCACCACTGAAAGCCTTGAAAACACTACGTTTTCGAGGCTTTT
>JBGVFH010000031.1:0-3119 GCA_045120955.1 Eubacteriales bacterium
CAAAATATTTTTTGAAGAACAGCCGCATTCTGTTCCATTATTTCAAGATATGAGCAGCCTTGCTCTATCTTTTCTGCGGTGATAGATTGCATAGAGTCAAGCGCAAGCACCTCGATCTCCGTTTGATTTGACTCGCTTATTGCTTTCTCGGCGAGCTCCTTGATCGGACTCTCTGTTGTCAGAACGTAACGGCACCCGTATTCTCCGATCTTTTCTGAGAGCCGTATTACCGTATCAAAGTCTGCGTTCGTGTCAGTTGAGCAGCCCTCAAATGCGGCGTAATACTGTACGGAATAATCATTAAAGAGATATACAAACGGAAATCTGTCTGCAAAAACAACGGGAGAGGCTGCATTTGCGCATATATCCGAGAGCTTTTGGTCTATTCCGTCGAGCTTGTCCGTATAGCTTTTCGTATTTTCCTGATATGTATGGGCGTTATTTTTATCTATATTTTCAAGAGCTTCCGATATGTATTTGCACGACGTTACGGCGTTTCTTACGGATAACCACAGATGCTCGTCGTAGCTTTCGGGGTGCTCGTGGTCGTGCTCGTGGTCATGCCCGTGGGCGATGCTTTCGCTTGATATGCCGTAAAGTGATATTCCGTCAATTGCGGAGAGCTTTATTGCGACCGTGTCGCCGTCTAAGGCGTCCTCTATCCACTTGTCCGATTCACCGCCGACGTATATTACGACGTTGCTTTGCTTTATTTTTGCCATATCCGCAAACGACGGCTGAAAGCTGTGCATATCTGTGCCGTTATCCACGAGCAATGAGAGCGTTACGCCTTCGACGTCTTTTGTAATATTGGCGACCCAATCGTATATGGGGAATACCGTGCATAGAACGGAGATGTTGCCGTTTTCATCACTCTTTTTGCATGATGAGAATAAGAGCGATGCGGATATCAAGGCAAGGCACGTGAATATTGACAAAAATATTTTAAAGGTTTTCTTCATTATTATATAGCTCCTGTTTGACATATCTGCAATTTCCGCATTTGCCGAAAAGGACGGTCTCCTCCTCGCTTACGCAAAAGCCGCTCGTGTTGCGCACCTTGTCCAAAAGCTCGTCTGAGATGCCCTCGTCCAAATGAAATAGCTTGCCGCACCCCGTGCATTTGAGATGCAGATGGGAGTCGCAATGCTCACCGCCTACTATCTGGTAAGCCGCCTTGCGACTGTTCTTGGGGAAAAATTTTTTAACCGAGCCTTCCTCGGTCAGGTGTGTTATCAGTCTGTAGACCGTGCTCCTTGCGGGTGTACCCTCAGGACATGATGCCTTCATTTTCTCCATCAGCTCCTCAACGGTGTATGCTCGGTCTCTGTTGTCTTCAAGTATTTTTTTTAGGATAAGCTTTTGCTCTGTAATGTATTCTGCCACGGTTATGCCTCCAAATCGAGAATTATTCTCAAATTGACTGTATTATTATACATTAAAAACTCTGTTTTGTCAAGTGGGTATAAAAATAACGGCGGAAAATTTTCCGCCGTTGGGCTGTCAGGCTGTGCCCTCTGAATACTCACCGTCAAGATTTGCGGTATCCTTTTGAGCTTCAAAGCCGTTGAGACCGTACTTTTTCATGATGGAAGGATAGTCCTTGTACACATAGTTGAGATCGAAGAAAACGGGCTTCTGGCTGCCGTCCTCATTCTTTTTGTAGGGATAATATATACCCTCGATATTTCCCGTTTGAGAGAACTGCCACATCGCCATCTGCTCGCCGTACGCGTCACTCCACGTCGCTTCATTTACGACCGTATTTGTGTCGGCGGTGAGCCAACGGGCGTACCACACGTCAAACAGGGTGGTCACCTTCTGCGTATCCATATGATTTGTCAGCCAGTTTGGGTTTGCGTATATCGCGGCAAAGTATCCGTTTGACTGAAGCGTATTGATGAACTCGGAGCAGATGTCCGTGATATCGTCTGTAGCGTTGTTTAATATAAGATTGTCCTCAACGTCGAAAAATATCGGATATTCGAACTGCTTTCCGCTTATAGCCGCCATGACGAATTCCGCCTCTGCTCTTGCATCTGCGGTGGAGTACGCGTATGAATAGATGTATGCTCCTACGGCAAGCCCCGCTTCCTTTGCCGCCTTATAGTTCATTTCAAAGACGGGGTCAAGCTTACCGACGTTTCCTGAACCCATATAGCCGATACGGAGTATGGCGAAATCATAGCCCTGAGCCTTTATTTGCGCCCAATCAAGCGGCAACCAATTTCCCTCGCCGTCCTGCTCGTGCTGGTGACGCGATACGTCTATTCCTTTTGCAAGAACGTTTTTATTGCTCACGTATGAGCCCTTGTATATATCACTGTAAAAAATGTGGTCGCCTACGTAATTGAGATCACATTTGCTGCAGGTGAAGGTGGAGCTTGCCATTTCGTTGTCTAACGAGACGTGAGTCTTTTCTACGCTGAGCTCGTGACCGAGAGGAGAGACGACGTCGTACGTATAATGATATCCGCATACGCTACAATCGGCGACCTTATATCCCTCTGTATTACAGGTTGGCTCTACGGAATTGACGGATAGCGTATGACCGAGCGGAGGTGTGTAGTCACTTGTAAAGTGATATCCGCATTGGCAGTAGTTGTAGGTATAGCCTTGCTCGGAGCAGGTAGGCGCGTGAACTTCCTTGGTGAGCGAGTGACCTACAGGGGGGACGAAGTCTGATGAATACTCATACTCGCAATCCAAACAGTAGTAAACTGTACGACCTTCTTTTTCATGGGTAGGTTCTACGGTGACCTCGGACATATATGGATGGTCGCAATCCTTTCCGCAGGCGCAGAGTAATATAAATAATGTAGCCAGCAAGGCGATAAAAAAATATTTTTTAAAAAAGGTTGTTTTCAATCCCGTGTCTCCCGTTGTGCAAAATGATTATAAAATATTGTACCACATATATGAAAAAATGTCAATATGCAACTTTTCAGAGAAAGAGATAACAAAATCCAAAAAAAATGAAAAAACTTTCAAAAAAGGTATTGACAAAGGCGAAAAGGTGTGGTATAATAGTCAAGCTGTCCCGCGAGGGGGAGCGACGGTCATTGAAAATTGAACAACAAGAGAGATTGTACAAAGCATTGCGAAGTGCGAAATACGAG
>JBGVFH010000032.1:0-1765 GCA_045120955.1 Eubacteriales bacterium
TGAAATTATCTCATAGGATAGATTAAACTTTAGCTGCTCAATTTCTTCAAAGAACTATATTCTATTGCTAGAACTTCCTGTTTTTACTTATCCGCATTTTTAAGGCGGAAAAGCGGTGCAAAGATAAATCATATTTTTGAAACTACCAAATTTTTTGGTAACTTTTTTCAAAAATATTTCTAAGAACCGATTTTTGCTGTTCGCCGTTTTAAGAGGCGAAAGCGGGTGCAAAGATACAGCTTATTTCTCATTCTCCAAACTTTTGGTGAACTTTTTTTACAACTTTTTCACGCATTAATACTTATCGCGCTAATAATCTGCATCTTAGACAATGAGCCAATTTTCGCGCGCCTACTCCCCTATTATATAAATATAGGTATAGCGCAGAGACTACCCCATCACGCACTTTTTCTCGAGGTGCACGAAGCGCGGGAAAAGGATATTATTCTCGATGTGTATATGCTCAAACAGGCCATCCATAAACTCTTCAAGCTCCTCAAGCATCAACTTATAGCTCGCACAGGCATCCTCTGGGGCGACAAATCCGTTCATCAAATTGCGGATAAATTTGTAGCGCGTACCCTCGTCGCTATGCTCGCTGAGCATAACGCGGATGGGGTTGGCTACGCTTCCGCAGTGCATCTTCTCAACTCGCTCCTTGCGCATTGAGGCCTCGAAGAGCTTCAAGCAGTAGGGAAAGAGCACCTGCTCCTCCTTTTGAAGGTGGCTCTCGAGATCATCGAGCGAGTCGGCAAAGAGCTTTACAAGTTGATTGAGTTCGGGGTGGGCAGCGCCATGAACCTCGGCGACGCGCTTGATATCTTCAAGAAGCCTTGGGCCCTTAGCGCGGATGCCGCGGTGGTGGATTTTTAGGACATAGTCTATTAACAAGTCTGTGGGCCACGATGCGAATGGGATGGCACCGCGCTTTGCCCCATCGTTTTCAGCGAGCGCCTGGCATACACTCTCGACATCGGCGCCAGCGATACGACACGCATCAGCGAGCGTTGCACTGCCACCACAGCAGAAGTCTATGCCGAAATATTTGAATACGCGCGCAGCTGCAAAGTTCTCATTTACAATTGAGCCGACGCTCCTATTAGCGAAATTTGAGTTATTCATAGTGTTATATTTTTTATTCGTTTTATTTAGTTTTTTCGCTGCAAAGATAGTACAAATTGGTGTGATGTCAAATTGGAATTTTTTATTACCAAATAGGCGGAACTTATACTGATACCGAGAATTTAAGGAGACACGAATAGGTATAACAGATATAGAGAGGTTTAAGCACATCTCCACACATAGAATCAGTCTGATAATAAGGATGTATAGCTGATTTAGAGCGAGATTTACATAAAGCAGAGGGGGGGGGAAATGTCGGTCCTAAACTTAAATGTAGTGACTATGAACTAAGGCAACATATAACACGGATGATAATATTACAATAATTAGCCCGTAGAGTGCTAATAATTGTGACTTTTTATTACCTTTGCATCAGATTAGGGTGTTCAAGGTGACATTAGTCGCCAAGAATGAAAAGGGAACTTCGGTGTAAATCCGAGACTATACCCGTAGCTGTGAGTTTCATTATGCTCCGTGCATTCTTAATGGTCACTGCCCGCAGGGTGGGAAGGCCGCACGGAGGAAACAAGTCAGAAGACCTGCCTTTATCTGTTTTTTAGATGCTTTCGGGAGATAGAGCGTCAAAGATTAAGTCTGCAAAAGGATAGATTTCATCTGCAACATTCCCCGCAAGTATCATAGG